>NZ_JAGGQY010000032.1:0-108316 GCF_018613105.1 Bacillus sp. ISL-77 | reverse complement strand
GCCTTTTGTCTACAATCTGGAGGGGAGGAATCATCCTCCCCTTAACTTACTTTTGAGTGTTTTTTTCAAAAAATTGCGAAGAATCCTGTTAAAGGCATCCTTTTGCTCTAACTTTGCAATATGACCAGTATTCCTTATAATGACAAATTCAGAGTGTCGAATTTTTTTATGCATTAAAAGCTGCATCCATACAGGAATTACTGAATCATATTGCGACCCCATGATTAACGTAGGGACTTTAATTTTAGGAAGTAAATTTAAATTATTGACTTCTAGACAGGCTTTAACTGATTTAAGAAAGACTTCATGGTTTGGTTTGTAAAATTTTTGAAAGTCTTCATAAATTTTTCCTTTCCATGAATTAAGTGAAATACGTGCAGCTATGTCTTTTGGAAGACTAGGATTAATTGAAAGTGAACGAACTCTCCGATAGTTTGATAGATATTTTTTCATTAGTAATGTACTCACCATGTCCATGTAAATCAGGAATAATCAAGTCATACTGATCCGCAAATTCAAACTGATTGTTCCAGCCCTCCTTTACCTCCCCAAGACCATGAATAAAGACCAAAGGTTCACCTTCACCAAAACGTAAGTAAGGAATTTTAGAGCAACTAATAGACACCTCACTCAAATTTCACCATTTGGACAATGTTGGAATAAAAAAATATTCCGACAATTTTCGCTATATTTTTAGTAATTGCAAAAATAGCTAGATAACTAATGCTTGGTATTCTAGAGGCTCGTATTTGGTCTTTCGAGGAAACGTGGATTTTTGTTGAATTTTGTCGAGGGTGCGAGGTTTACAAGTTTTCATTTAACTACAATAATCGTAACTATATTAATATTTTAATTAAGGATAATGACGAAAGATTGGAAGAATTTGCAGCCTTATTTATACGGAATATTTATTATTTGACATTAAATCATCCTAAGGAGGCAACGTATCTAATGGTTTATCAGCAAAAACCGTGGTTAAAAATTTATGACCCAAGTCTTGACGAGCATGTAAATATTGAACACAAATCACTTTACGATTTTTTACAAGGTTCAGTAAACCTTTATAACGAAAAGCCTGCATTCACCTTTTATGGCAAGGTTTGGTCCTTCAACGATACAAAAGTGATTACAGATCAATTTGCGTCTGCCTTACATCGAACTGGATTTGCTAAAGGTGATCGTTTATCTATTATGCTTCCAAATTCCCCGCATTACATATTCATGCTTTTTGGCACTTTTTGTCTTGGTGGAATCGCTGTTCAAGTTAATCCAATGTATGTAGAAAGAGAAATTGAACATGTATTAAATGATTCTGGCTCAGAATACATAGTCGTACTAGATGCATTTTATCCAAAGATTAAAGCAATTCAATCAACTACATCTTTAAAAAAGGTAATCGTTGTCAGTTTCGGTGGAGCTAGAATAGACCTTGCTGAAGGCGATCATTATTTTGATGAATTCCTGCATAAGAAAGTAAATATTCCAGAGGTTGAGATTAATCATAATGAGGACGTAGCACTTTTACAATACACAGGAGGAACGACTGGTGTTTCTAAAGGTGTTATGCTTACTCATTACAATATTCTAGCCAATGTCACCCAAGTTTGTGATTTTAGCTATCGGCCATGTAAAAATTTACCTGATGATTTGAAGATGATTACGGTTCTGCCAATGTTCCATGTTTATGGACTCTCTAGCATTGCGCTATGTGGTATTAGGGAAGGGGCAAATCAAATCGTTTTACCTCGCTTTGATTCTAAAGAAATCATGGAAACAGTAAAGCGTGAAAAACCATTTCAAATGTCAGCTGTTCCAACCATGTTTACTGCATTAAACAGTCAATCAGGTTTAGAAGAAAGCGGATTTAATGATTTATACTACATAAGCTGTGGTGGAGCACCGCTGCCCGTTGAAACTGTAAAAGCCTTCGAGAAGAAAACAGGTGCAATGCTTTATAATGGCTATGGTCTTTCCGAGTCAGCTCCAACAGCCATTTTTAGTCCACCATTCGTCCCGAGGAAATATGGAAGTGTTGGAATTCCTGTCCAAAGTACGGTCGCAAGAATAGTTCATGAAACGGATGACGGATATGTCGATGCACCAGTTGGAGAAGAAGGGGAATTAATTATCCAAGGTCCGCAGGTGATGAAAGGCTATTGGAACCGCCCAGAAGAAACAGCCAAAGTATTAAAGGATGGCTGGCTGTTTACAGGTGATATCGCAAAAATGGATGAAGACGGCTATTTTTATATTGTAGACCGGAAGAAGGATATGATTATTGCGAGCGGATACAATGTTTATCCTAGTGAAATCGAGGAAGTGCTTCATCATCTAGAAGCTATCGAAGAGGTGCTTGTCATTGGTGTCCCAGATTTATACCGCGGTGAAACCGTAAAGGCATTTGTCAAATTGAAAGAAGGATATACCATTTCTGCAGAGGAAATCAAACAATTTGGTAAGGAAAACCTTGCCCCATATAAGGCACCAAAACTAGTAGAAATACTTGAGGAGCTTCCAAAATCATCTGTCGGAAAACTTCTTAGAAGAGTATTAAGAGACCAAGAGAAATCAGGGGTTAAAGCCTAATAGAGAGGGAGAGATCCGATGAATAATCAAGAACTTTTCAGTTTAAAAGGGAAAACGGCTATTATCACTGGCGGCGGAAGAGGCTTAGGACAGCAAATCGCAGTCGCATATGCGGAAGCAGGAGCAAATGTGGTGGTTTGTTCACGTAATCTTGATGCCTGTCAGCAATTTAGTGAAGCCCTCAAAGAAAAGGGGGTTCGTACGCTAGCATTAAAATGTGATGTATCCATTCCAAACGATATCCAACTTGTCGTCGACGAAACCATGAAGGAATTTGGACGGATTGATATTTTGGTTAATAACAGTGGTACCAGTTGGGGAGCACCTGCATTAGAGATGCCTGCCGATAAATGGGATAAGGTAATGGATATTAACCTTAAGGCGGTGTTCCTATTTTCTCAAGCCGTTGGAAAAATAATGGTGGAGCAAAAGGCTGGTAAGATTATCAACATTGCATCAATTGCTGGCATGGGCGGTCAAGATCCATTAGTAATGGATGCGATTGGTTATGCTGCAAGCAAAGGCGCTGTCATTACATTAACAAAGGATTTAGCCGTTAAATTAGCACCATTTAATGTTCATGTGAATGCAATTGCCCCTGGATTTTTCCCGACTAAAATGGCTAAAGCCATCTTGGACTATTCAGGTGAAAAAATACTTGAGAGAACACCAGCAGGCCGTTTTGGTTCTGATGATGATATGAAAGGACCTGCACTTTTCTTAGCTTCGGATGCTTCTAACTATGTGTATGGTCATGTACTTGTCGTTGACGGGGGCACGACTGCCAGTGTACAGTAAAAGGTAGATACTGACTGGTAGTTAAGAGGGGTATAAATGAAGTACACCCATCAAGAAATGGATGCTTTTTATAAAAAGCTTGAAAAAAAATGGAATGAACAAATCCATGCCCGTACCAACAAACGCAGCTTTACTTTAGCTTTTGGGAGGGCATTGGAAGTACATGTGAAACAGATAAGAATTCACAAAAGGTTAACAACTAGGTGGTTAAAGCATTTAGACCTTCCGAATAAGGATGAAATAAGTGCAATTTCTGTAAGAATCGTAGATTATGAGGAAAAATTAGATTTTTTTGATGATGCGATCTACGATATTAAACAAAGCCAGTTGAAGAACAATACCCAGTTAAGAATGGTTCGGAAGTCATGTGAAGCCCTACTATCCGTTTTAGAAATGGAAGTAAAGGATATCCACGACTGCAAGATAAAAAGCCTAGAATCAGAGCTTTTAGAATTAAAACAATTATTTTTTACAAATCATTTAAATTTGGAGGAGAATAACAATGACGAAAAAAACTGAAACTGTACTAGAAGTTGAAAACCAAGAAACTGTGGTAGATGGGGAAAAGGATTTAACAAGTCTAGACCTTGTATGGAAACTTGGCTTTAATGAATTGGATGCCTGGGCAGAGCGCTTTAACAAACAGGATGAACTTTTCTTAGAGGCTGTAAAGAACTATGTGGAAAAGCTTAAACAGAATCAGGAAAATGCTATCACGATTGCTGCTCAATTTGGCATGGAACTTAAAGGGTGGGAGAAAGCAGCACGCGAAGAATTGCTTGTGACCACAACTTCACTACAGAACTTTTTTCCAGTGAAATCCTATGAAGAAATTAACCAAGTAGTAGATGACATTCAAAATAAAACTGCAAATCTATTATTAACACCTACTCAAGCGTTAATAACTGGTCAATTGGAAGTACTAGATAAATATGTGGAAACAGTTGAACAATATATTGCTTATCGAAAAAATGGCAGAGAAAAATATATTGAGAGTGTAAAGAAAACTAGCAATGTTTTATTTGAAAATCAAAAAGTATTTGTGAACATGTTAACTAAACAAGTCAAAACAGCGATGCTGCCATTTCAAAATTATATGAAGGACGTAACCGAGCAACCTAAATAATAACAATATAGGAGTGTAAGTAATGTCAGGTAAAAAACCTTACGATCCATATGAATCCCTTCATAAGTTAAGTTTATTGTGGGAAAAACAGATTAATGATTTTATCTATCTGTTGACTGATAACAAAGATTTCGTGAAAACGTCCAAATTTGGGACTGAAATTAATTCCCGTTTTCTGGAGGAATTAAAAAAGAATCAAGAAGCACTTGCTAGTGTACTAAATTTGCCTACTAAAAATGATGTCTCTAATGTTGCTACTTTAACGATCCAAGCAGAAGAGAAAATTGGAGCACTTGAGGAACAAATTTGGGAACTTCAAGATTCCATGAAGACGCAAAGCAAAGAGATTGAGAGTGTTGTAGAAATTTCCAAAGAAATTATTAAACTGACAAAGCAGCTTAAAATGGAATTAGTAAAAACGAAAAAAGAGCAGATAGACACAAAAGAATTACATGCCGAACTTCAAGAAATGAAGTTTGAAATCATGAAATTAACAAATTTTAAAGAAGAATTTGAGACTTTAAAGGGTCTTATTCTTAAAGGCACAAGTACGGAACAAGAGTTAACTGGATCAGGCTCATCCAAATAAAAATGAAACGGTGGTATGACATTGTCAACTGAAACACCATTAATGGGGTTCATTCCCGAATTGGATTATCAGAAAGAAATGGAACGTTGGGCTAATGTCTATAAGATTTTAAGTGAACCTGAGCCTAAGACAGGTCAGACTCCAAGAACTGAAGTATGGAAAAAAAATAAATCAGTTTTATGGTATTATCCTCCAAAACAGAAGAAGTATGAGATTCCTTTGTTTTTCGTGTATTCGTTATTTAATAAACCCTACATTTTAGATATAGACCCAAAGACAAGTGTAATTAAGAACCTAACCGACATGGGCTATGATGTGTATTTATTGGATTGGGGTACACCAGGCTATGAAGATAAAAAAATCGGTCTTGACACCTATATCGAGAAATATTTAAAAACAGCGGTGAAACGGGCTGTTCGCCATTCTGGAGTAGAAGAAATTACATTAATTGGCTACTGTTTAGGCGGGACGATTGCCGCAATCTATGCATCGATTGCGGAAGAACCAATAAAAAATTTAATTGTTGCAACCGTACCAATTGATTTCTCTACATTTATCGGACAAGATAAATGGGCTGAGGGCCTCAAAGAGGGAGATTTTAACATTGATCATTTCCTTGATGTTTATGGGGTGGTCCCGCCTAAATATGTTGAAATGATGTTTAGAGCGGTTGGATCACCTATTTATTTTACTAACTATACGATGCTTTTAAATCGAGCCCACGATCAGCGGTATGTTGATAAGTGGCGTCGAATGAATAAGTGGACTCTTGATCAGGTTCCTTTTACTGGGGAGGCTTATAAACAATTGGGTAATGACCTAATTAGGGATAACAAGCTGGTTAAAGGGGAATTAGTAGTTGGAAACAAAAAGGCAGATTTGCGGAATATTGATGCCAATCTATTCGTTATCTCTGGATCTAGAGACAATTTAGTTCTAGAAGAACAAAGTAAGCCAATTATGGATTTAGTATCTAGTAAGGATAAAACGTATCTTTGCGTTGAATCAGGCCATGTCGGACTAGCGTTATCTGGCTTATTTGCAGGAATTGTTGATCAATGGGCATCCAGTCGCTCAAATCCGCTTTCAAAATGATTGTGTAATAAAGTTTGGTACAAGGAAATATATAATAAATATAGGCAATGAAGTAGAGGAAGGAGAATCCTTCCTCTCTAACTTGCCGTTTTATGTTTGTTCAAAAATGTCCGAAGAACTTCGTTAAATTCATCTTTTGCCTCTAACTTAACAATATGGCCAGTATTTCTGAAAATAACAAATTCTGAATGGCGAATTTGTTTATGCATCATGCATTGAATCCATATAGGGGTTACGGTATCATACTGCCCGCCAATAATTAAGGTTGGAACTTTTATCTTAGGGAGTAAAGTTAAATTATTTACTTTTAGACATGCCTCCATTGCTTTAAAGAAAAATTCTTTGTTAGGCTTGTAAAATTTTGAAAAGTTTTCGAAATTTTCCTTTGACCAAGAATAGAGGCAGACCTTTGCTGAACTTTCTGTTATAGCCTCAAGAGCTTTATTTTCTGCGCGTAATTTCCTGAGTTTTATAAATAGTTTGCCCAGTTCTCTTGGAGCATAATGTAAAGTGCTTACCAGCATTAGGGAACGGCACATTTCTGGCGCTTGACGATATATTTCTTGTGCTACCACTCCACCCATAGAAAGTCCACATATGTGTGCGCTTTCAAATCCAAGCCCTTTCACTAGACTAATTACATCACGAGCAAAGCTTTCTATCGATATCTCCCCAGGTGAAGTATACTCTCCATGTCCGCGTAAATCAGGGATAATTAAGTCAAACTGGTTCGCAAATTCAAACTGATGTGACCATCCCTCCTTCACCTCACCAAGACCGTGAATAAAGACTAACGGCTCACCTGCACCAAGACGCAAATAAGGAATTCCGGAGCAACTTTTGAATATTTCACTCATCATTCATTCCTCCTAGTTGTTTTATAATAACCTTTATGCCCAATATTGGAACGGAGTAAACGGGTATAATATTCTGATTATCTTATTATATAATTATTAATGGAAAAGTATTACATATGGGTGTAAAACACATATATAGGTACAGGTAGTCTCCTTATCCTTTAAAGTGAGAAAACAAGTGGAAGGAATGCAGATGGTAACTAAAATGAAAAAATGTTGTCAGGTTTAAAGGAGTAAAGTTTTTAGCTAAAATGAATGCTGTAAGGGAGAAAAACTAAGCTGCTTTGAGTTATGATAGATAGATAAGAGGATTTTAAGTGAAAATGAGGTTTCGTTCATGATAAAAAAATATATGACATTTCAAAAAAATAATGGTATTGCACCGTATATTTGGACAATTCTTGGTATATTACCGTTTTACTTTATTTTTCAATCACCTTCCACAATTGAAATTGTTGTAGGAATTTTACTCACGCTGCTATTCTTTATCTTTTACCGAATTGCGTTTATTTCAAAAGGCTGGCCGGTTTATCTATGGACGTTGATCTTGATCGGTATTTCGATCACTGCGAACAGCCTATTCAATTATGTTTATTTTGCATTTTTCCTTGCCTACTTTATCGGCAATATTAAAGATAGGATTGCCTTTTTGACCTTGTATTTTATTCATTTGTTTAGTACATCGGTATCAATTAACTTCAGTATCGTCATGCATGAAAAATTATTTCTACAGCAATTGCCTTTTGTAATCATCATTTGGATTAGTGTGATCCTTCTCCCGTTTAGCATCCATAACCGGAAGGAGAGAGGGCAGCTTGAAGAAAAGCTAGTGGATGCGAATAAACGGATTTCGGAACTAGTCAAAATAGAAGAGCGCCAGCGGATTGCCCGGGACCTTCATGATACACTCGGTCAAAAGCTTTCACTCATTGGATTGAAGTCAGATTTGGCACGAAAGTTAATCTTGAAAGATCCTGATCAGGCACGGAATGAATTGAAGGATGTTCAGCAAACAGCTCGGACGGCATTAAGTGAAGTTAGAAAAATGGTTTCTTCGATGCGTGGGATCCGCTTGAAGGACGAAATCCTCCGTGTTGAACAAATCCTAAACGCTGCCCAAATAAATTTTGTGCGTGAAGGGGATTTTACACCATCAAATGTCTCGCTGTTAACGGAGAATATTTTAAGCATGTGTTTGAAAGAGGCCGTAAATAATGTCGTTAAACATAGTGAAGCTAAGTCATGTTCCATATCGATGGAACAAACGATGAAGGAATTGGTAATAAGAGTTCAGGATGATGGTATCTTTAAGGGAGAGAAGGAAAAGTTAGCAGCAGGTCATGGGCTGATTGGCATGAAAGAACGGCTGGAATTTATTAATGGCAGTCTAGATATTTTGACAAAAGAGGGAACAACGTTAATCATAAGTGTACCTAATGATGTCAAACCTGGTTTGGATAAGGAGGATAAAAAATGATTAAAATCGTGATAGCTGAAGACCAGCAAATGCTTTTAGGAGCCTTTGGTTCATTACTAAATTTAGAAGATGATATGGAAGTTGTTGGAAAGGCCTCAAACGGAGAAGAGGCCGTTGCGCTGGTGAAAAAGTTTCAACCTGATGTCTGTATTATGGATATTGAAATGCCTGGCAAGAGCGGACTGGAGGCGGCTGAAGAGTTGAAGGGTCTTGGCTGTAAAGTTATCATTTTAACCACCTTTGCCCGGACCGGTTACTTCCAACGGGCATTAAAAGCTGGTGTGAGCGGCTATTTGTTGAAGGATAGTCCTAGTGAAGAGTTGGCTAACTCCATCCGAAGTGTGATGTCAGGAAAACGAATTTATGCGCCAGAATTAATGGACGATGTATATGGAGAAGAAAACCCGTTAACTGACCGGGAAAAAGAGGTGCTAGAGCTTGTAGCTGACGGAAAAAATACGAAAGAAATCGCGGAAGAACTTAGCATCAAAACAGGAACTGTCAGAAATTACATCTCGATCATCCTCGACAAACTTGAGGTTAAAAATAGAATCGAAGCAATTACTCAATCTAAAGAAAAGGGCTGGTTCAAATAAAGAGTGTTTTTACGGTGTCAGGCACCGTTAAAACACTTTTTTTTTTTCACATGATCTAAGTAGGTCAGACACTTGGGGAAGTGTAAATCCTAAATAAATGATTAAATTTTTCTTGAATTATAATCACGTGATAATCCTCTATTAAGATTGCAAATAAGTTTTATTTTTTTGAAAAGTGTAGTTTACTATAATAGAAAGTAAATAAAGGAAGTTTATTACAGAAAGGGATTGATTTTTTGATGGGAGAATCAATAAAAGATGAGATAGATGGCAGCAAGGTAATGCCCCGCTCCCAACGGTTATGGATGGCTGGTATCCTCGGTACGTTAGCAGCATTCGGTCCCTTGTCGATTGATATGTATTTACCTGCTCTTCCTGAGTTAGCAAAAGATTTTCACTCAAATCCGTCACTGGTTCAATTTAGTTTAACCTTTTTCTTGCTGGGATTAGCTTTTGGTCAGCTGTTTTCTGGTCCACTTAGTGATGTTTATGGGCGCCGTAAGCCGTTGCTTATCGGATTAATCACTTATTTTGTTGTTTCACTATTATGTGTGTTTAGTCCCTCGATTTGGACATTTATTATTTTACGATTAATTCAAGGGCTCGCAGGTTCCGCTGGAATTGTTATTTCACGGGCGGTTGTTCGGGATTTATATTCAGGTTCAGAATTAACCAAATTCTTTGCGTTGCTTGCATTGGTTAATGGCCTCGCTCCGATTCTAGCACCTGTTGTGGGTGCACAGTTCTTAAAAATTGTACCTTGGCAAGGTATATTTATCGTCTTAAGTATAATCGGATTGCTGATGTCCATTGTTGTATTTTTTTGGCTTCCAGAAACACATCCTGAAGAAAAAAGGGCTGCAGGAGGGTTGAAAAATACGTTTATTACCTTTAAAAACCTCATTTTAGATCGCAGTTTCATGGGATATGCTTTAGTACAAGGACTTGTTTTTGCTGCTATGTTTGCGTATATTTCAGGCTCACCTTTTGTGGTGCAGAATATATATGGTGGCTCTGCCCAAATGTTTAGTTTGATCTTTGCTATAAATGGGGTTGGAATCATGATTGCTAGTCAAACGACAGGAAGATTGGCTGGTCGAATACACGAGTCAAAGCTGTTCGTTTTTGGAATCGGGATGTCTTTTTTTGGTGGAATTATATTACTGCTTCTTTTGATTTTACATGCTGACTTACTAATTGTCTTACTGCCACTATTCTTTGTGGTAACCAGTGTCGGGGTGGTTAATACGGCAGGATTTTCCCTTGCTATGCAAAAACAAGGGAAGTCTGCAGGCAGTGCATCTGCTCTTTTAGGAGTCATGTCTCTTTCCTTTGGAGGAATTGTTGCTCCCCTTGTGGGATTAGGAGGAGAACATACAGCGATACCAATGGGAATTGTCATCGCTTGTGCTGGTGGGGGAGCGGTCCTTTTATACATGTTTCTTGTACATAACAAAAACCAAACAAATTGAGGTTACAAGGGTAAGTAAATTTCGGCTTCAAATTCTACTGTAAAAACGGCAGCTACGCTTCAGCTGCCGTTTTGTAATTATCAATAAAGCCTTTAATATATTCAAATACTTCCAAAGGGCGCTCTTCTGGAAGGGCATGGCCAGTATCTTTTAACACAATCAACTCAGAGTTGGTTAGGTCTTTATTTAGCTTTTCTCCTACATTAAGCGGCATCGATTTATCATGATCCCCCCAAAGTAATAAACAAGGTGTTTTGATTTGGTTTAGGATCTCAACGGGCAAGTCTCCCTCACGGTCACGAATCATTCTTGTAAGCGCGACGAAAATCTCATCTTCTAAAAAAGGCTGTAAGTACCCATTTATCATTTCTTCGTTGATAATGGCATGGTTAAATAGTGCGTCTTGAAGATTCTTTTTTACACCAGTCCGTGCAAACCAATATTTTACGAAGAGATGGAAATAGGGAAGGTAGCTAGTCAAGATTAAGGGCAATTTAGAGCGTTTAAGATAAGCTGAACTGCAGAGTAGAATGGCTGTGTCTGCTAGCTCTGGCATCATATGAAGGATATTTAATACAATTTGCCCACCCATGGAATGACCAATAAAGGTCATTTTTTTTAACCCCAAAGACTCCGTAAGTTTTATGACAGTTTGGGCTAAATTCTTGTAGGAATAGACATAACGGTTACATTTCGCACTTTTCCCAAATGGGGGAAGATCAACGGATAGTACCTGGTAGTCTTTCTTCAATAATGAGATCAAATGGCGAAATGTGAAGGTGGAAGAAAGGAACCCATGTAATAATATAAACGTTTTTTCCGATGTTTGATTTGGATAAAATTCATAATATACATTAATGTTATTAACTGGTCGATAACCTGATAAGACTGTTTGTTCCATCTAAATCCCTCACCTGCTCCGTCAATAAAATAGATGAGTATAATGTTCCCCAAAAATCGATACATACACAAAAAAATCTGCAGATAGCAAAACAGCCCAAACATAGTTCTAAAATAAAAATTTTCAAAAAGTTAGTACAAAAAACCTATACAAATCTGATAATATTTAAAATAAATGGATATTTTTGGTGTGCGTCCATCCGTCGTGGACAAATGGGGAAAGTGTCTTTTTTCGGTGCCTGACACCAGCTTTTTGTGTTTTTGATCATTTGGTAAAAATTTTTTTTAGATTTTTGAAATAAAGTGTTTGAATTTTTAGAAAACTCCTTGTATAATTAGAAAAAACGTAAGGAGTTGATTTCCATGGAAAAGAAATTACTTAATTCACCACAACATTCGGATGAGAATACAGATGCTGTAGTTGCTGAGATGTTTCTAAACAATGCCCTGCTAGAGTTTAAGAGGGAGAAAATCCGCAAGGAAATCGACCACACATTACAACATGGGGATAAAGAATTATTCCTAAGGTTAACAGAAGAGCTAAAGAAAATTTCTTAAATCATTTACTAACTAATCCTATTACTATTAAAAAAGAAGCCCTATCCAACCATTGGATGGGCTTCTTTCTGTTTTCAGCTCAGCTATTGTCGTCATCGGCCTTGTTATCGTCATCACCTCTGTGTCTGTTCTGATGAGCACCGTCATCGGCAGTTGTAATATCACCACTGTTATTATCATCAGCTTTTACTATTATCACTGTTTGACCATGTTCTGTTTCAATTTCTACCTTTTTCCCATTAACTTTTGATCCTATCTTTTTGTCATCCTGATGAATCGAGTCATCCACTCGAGTATCCTTTTTTGAAGCTCCCACAGCCACTGCTCCACTCAAAATAAGTAACCATTAAGGACTGAATAAAAGTTCTCTCTCCATGTGTGTCAGTTACCAATTCTTCAGTGGTGCCTGACACCCATTTCAAGTATGATATAAAAAGAAAAACAATTAGGGGTGGAATGTTTGCATCAACTTCATTTGTACAGTAAAAAAATTCCTTATTCTTATTCAAGATTTTTCAGTCAGTTTCGTGTACTTGCTGAGAATAGCACCCATCATGTGCTATTGGAAAGTGGGCGTGGCGGGCGTTACAGTATTGCTGCGTTCCAGCCTGAAACGATTATCAAAGGTAAGAATCGTATACTTGAAATTCACAATGAAAAGGGTTCTGAGAGGTTGGAAGGAAATCCGCTTCACTTATTGAAGGAATGGATGAGCCAGTATCATGTTGATAAAATAGAAGGTCTACCGAGTTTCCTCGGCGGTGCGATTGGTTACATAAGCTATGATCATGCTCGTAACATAGAAAAACTGCCTGAGATAGCAAAAGATGATTTAGAAATGCCGGAAATTTACTTTTTCATAGTAAAGGAATGGTTTATTTACGATCATGAACAAGACCTATTATGGCTGTTGATAGTGGCTGAAAACGATCAGAATATTGATAATCGGTTAGCATTTTGGGAACAACGCTGGCTTCATGAATCATCATCTAATCCACCTCATAAAGCAGATAAGATTGACTTGGATCAATTAGAGGTTTCGATGACAGAAGATGAATTTAAACAGGCAGTAACAAAAGTACAACAATATATTTCACAAGGTGATGTGTTCCAGGTGAACCTAGCAGTCCGCCAATCAAAACCGATTGAAGTTGAGGCACTTAAAGTGTATGAACAATTAAGATACTTA
Organism: Bacillus sp. ISL-77; assembly: GCF_018613105.1. NCBI lineage: Bacteria > Bacillati > Bacillota > Bacilli > Caryophanales > Bacillaceae > Bacillus > Bacillus sp. ISL-77. Next base: position 95,073 of record NZ_JAGGQY010000032.1, on the reverse strand, counting down.
AATCCATCTCCATATATGGCCTATCTTCATACACCAGACTTTCAGCTTGTAAGTGGATCACCAGAACTGCTTGTTAAAAAAAATGGACAAGAAGTAAGCACCCGACCCATCGCCGGCACTCGTTCAAGAGGTAAGAACCACGAAGAAGATATCAAACTGGCCAATGAATTAATTGAAAACGAAAAGGAACGAGCGGAACATGTAATGCTAGTGGATTTAGAACGGAATGATCTTGGAAGGGTATGTAAGTACGGAACAGTTGAGGTCAATGAATTTATGGTCATTGAAAAATACTCACATGTGATGCACATCGTCTCCAATGTAAGGGGGGAATTGGCGGAAGACAAATCTAGCATTGATATTATAGATGCTGTTTTCCCCGGTGGAACCATTACAGGCGCGCCTAAGGTTCGAACAATGGAGATAATAGAAGAGCTTGAGCCTGTCCAACGGGGAATTTATACGGGATCACTCGGTTGGATTGATTTTAGTGGTGATCTAGAATTAAACATTATCATCCGAACCATGCTCATTAAAGATGGAATGGCACATGTTCAAGCTGGTGCCGGGATTGTTATTGATTCTAATCCAAAGCATGAATACAAAGAATCTATGAAAAAGGCTGCTGCATTATGGAAGGCAAAAGAAATGGCAGAGGAGTAAGCAAAAATGATTTTTATGATAGATAATTATGATTCCTTTACCTTTAACTTAGTGCAATATTTAGGTGCACTTGGAGAAGAATTAGTGGTCAAGCGAAATAATCAAACGTCAATTGCCGAGATTTCAGAACTACAGCCTGAATTCTTAATGGTTTCTCCAGGGCCATGTAGTCCAAATGAAGCGGGAATAAGCTTGGATGCAATAAAAGCATTTGCAGGGAAAATCCCGATATTTGGTGTGTGTCTAGGTCAGCAAGCAATTGCCCAAGCTTTTAATGGAGAGGTTATTCGAGCAGAAAGACTCATGCACGGGAAAACATCCGATATGTATCATGATGGAAAGACGATTTTTCAAGGTTTACCGAACCCTTTTCCAGCGACACGATACCACTCATTGATTGTCAAAAGAGAGACTCTTCCAGATTGTTTTGAGATTTCTGCATGGACAAAAGACGGGGAAATTATGGCGATTCGTCATAAGGAATTACCAATTGAAGGAGTTCAGTTTCACCCCGAATCTATTTTGACTACTTCGGGAAAAGATCTTTTGCGCAACTTCGTCCATCATTATAAAAATATTTTAATGCAAAAGGGTCATTAAGTATGGTGATTTATTTAAACGGACAATTTTTAAAAAAAGAAGATGCGATGATTTCCCCGTTGGATCATGGTTTTTTATATGGAATGGGATTATTTGAAACATTTCGAGTGTATGAAGGGTTTCCCTTTTTATTAGATGATCATCTAGCACGTCTAAATCAAGGTTTAGACGTGCTTAACATTAACTACCGATTTCATCGTGAAGAAACGAATAGAATCTTGCAGGATTTACTGAAAATAAACAATTTATCTAATGCCTATATCCGCTTGAATGTCTCAGCCGGAATAGGTGATGTTGGTTTGCAGGTGGAACCTTACAAGGAACCGAACATCCTTATTTTTCCTAAGCCGTTACCGCTGGCAGGAGAATTATCGGAAAAAAAGGCTGTTTTATTGAAGTTGAGGCGGAACAGTCCAGAAGGAATTGAACGAGTAAAGTCACATCATTTTATGAATAATATCTTGGCAAAAAGAGAGATTGGAAATGCTGCTGATATTGAAGGTATTTTCCGAACTGAGGATGGATACTTGGCTGAAGGGATCGTATCTAATATCTTTTGGGTAAAAGGTAACGTCTTATATACTCCTTCAGTACAAACAGGTATTTTAAATGGGATTACACGGCAGTTTGTTATCGAATTAGCGAAGAAACATAATCTTTGTGTTAAAGAGGGATTGTATTTATTAAAACACGTTCTTGAGGCCGATGAGATGTTTGTGACCAATTCAATACAGGAAATCGTACCAATTACTACATTTGAGGGTCATCAATTACCAGGTAAACAGGGACAAGTAGTTCAACAATTACATCGCGAATATCGCCATTATTGTCAAAGTCTGTGGTCAAGGAATGGTTTAGGGAGTGAATAACTTTGAAAGAAAAAATACTAACAGAAATCAAAAAAATAGAAGAAGAATATGGAGTAAGAATCTGTCTTGCTGTAGAGTCAGGAAGCAGAGCATGGGGCTTCCCATCCAAGGATAGTGATTACGATGTCCGGTTTATTTATGTCCATAAAATGGACTGGTATTTGAGCATTGATCAAAAGCGAGATGTGATTGAACTGCCAATTAATGATCTCCTTGATATTAATGGCTGGGAATTGCGTAAAGCCCTCCAACTTTTTAGAAAATCAAATCCCCCGCTAATGGAGTGGCTCCATTCGGGGATAGTTTATTATCAGGCTTTTTCGTTAGTAGATAAATTGAAAGCAATTCAAAATCAAGTGTTTTTGCCACAGTCAGCACTCTACCACTACTTAAATATGGCAAAAGGTAATTTTCGTGATTACCTCCGAAGCGATCAAGTGAAAATTAAAAAATACTTTTATGTCCTTCGTCCAGTTTTAGCTTGTATGTGGATTGAAAGATATAATTCAGTACCGCCGATTGAATTTCAGACATTGGTAGAGGAACTCCTTGTTGAGGGGCCACTTAAGAAGGAAATCCTTACCTTGTTAGAAAGGAAAATTAGCGGGGATGAACTAAACCTCGAACCAAAGATTACTTCCATTAATGACTTTTTGGAGAAAGAAATCAACCGGCTTGAAGAATACACCAAAACCCTTAGAGCCTCCAAAGAGGATATGACTCCAATTCTAGATGATTTATTCAGAGAAGTCCTCGATGAGGTTTGGGCTTAAATATTACTGCAAAAAGTTCAACAATTATTCACAAGTTGCTCCTATAAAGATATTGTTAATATTCTTATTTATCATTATTATAGTATCGACAGTGAAAACTTTATTGCATGTGATATATATCAACTACTACACGATTCTAACAACAAGGGGAGTGATGGATTGCAAATAAAAGAAAAAGTCAGCTCATTTCTTGTTATCCTGTCCCTGTTTTTACTTTTATTTCCGTCTATTTCATCAGCACACGCCTATATAAAAAAATCGACACCATTAGAAAATGAGACGGTGGAAAAAGCACCAACCGAAGTAACGATAAAATTTGATGAAATCATCCAGTCTGCCTTTAACTCAATTAAGGTTTTTGATTCAGAAGGAAATCGAGTCGATCAAAAAAATGGACGGATTGATCCAAAGCAACCTTTTATCCTAAAGAGCGGATTAAAGAAGAACCTTCCATATGGATCCTATCGAATAAAGTGGAAGGTGGTTTCAAGCGACGGCCATCCTGTTGAAGGTGTAATTCCTTTTCAAATTGGTGAAAAAGGTCAAGACTCTACCTCCATTGATAATGAAACGAAAGGCTACACCCCTAAAGCGGATCTAATCATTATCCGATGGCTGCAATATCTGAGCAATGCGTTCTATGTCGGGCTCATCTTTTTTTATATGGTTATTGTGCCCAAGGAATTACGGGAAACAGGTTCAGTCGATAAGAAGTTCCGTAAGCTAATAAGCACAGGTTTGATTCTTCTATTTCTTAGTATTCTGTTAAGTCTGCCATTACAGGCAACGCTTGAATCTAGTTATCCTTGGAGTGAAGTGTTTAACTTCTCAATCATCGAAAATATCTTAATGAACACAAATTATGGTCAATTTTGGGTTATTCAAATAGCTCTCCTTATAACTCTTGCCCTGCTCACTTCTTTTATAGGCATGGCCGATAGCACGAAGCGAGCCATTTTGTGGACTTGCTTTTGTCTTGGGGCAGCCTTGTTATTGACAAAGGCATTGACGAGTCATGCCGCAGCACAACCAAATCAGTTATTAACAATAGCAATGGATTTTCTTCATTTACTTGCTGCATCGATTTGGATCGGAAGTTTAACCGGTTTTGTCTCATTGCTTTCATTACGTAAGAACACAGAGATAAAGCAAAATTATTTGAAAATGATAAAAAGTTTCTCCAAATGGGGACTGATTCTTGTTCTTTTTTTAACTTTAACAGGATTGTTTGCCAGTTTTTTATATATTCCAAACCTTTCAGCACTTATCCAAACGAACTATGGAAAAGTCTTAATGTGGAAACTTATTTTGTTTTTGGTGATGCTGCTCCTTGCAGCTGTGAATTTTATTAAAGGAAAAAGGGGAACCACTAAGGGACTGAAGGCATCTCTAAAGGGTGAGCTTACCTTTGGTTTGTTAATCTTAGTTCTATCTGTTGTTTTAACCAATTTACCAACAGCCATTCAATCTCCGGGACCATTTAAGGAAACTAACATAGTGAACCAAGGCAAGCAAGTGACTTTGGAAGCAACACCTAATATTATTGGAGTGAATTTATTTGAAATCACCTTAAAAGACCGAGAAGGAAAACCAATTAAAGAAATTGAACAAATTCACTTAACCTTTACCATGCTTGAAATGGACATGGGAAAAGAAACCGTTAGTTTAACAAAAACGGCTGAAGGCAAGTATGAAGTGAAGGGGTTGCATTTTAGCATGGCTGGTCATTGGAACGTACATGTCCATGTTCTAACCAAGTCGTTAGAAAGTATCGACACTGATTTCAAAGTTTTAGTGGGAAGTCAATAAAAAACTTATCACTAATTTAATCAGGAATAGCTTCATTGCTTTCATTTACAGCCTTGGTTATAGCAATCCGTAAAAATAATAAAAAAACAGAAGATGCCATGTGTATCTTCTGTTTTTTTATAAGCTTTTCTTATATAAAGTAATTAAAATTTTGTAATGGCTAATACTTTTATATTTGTAAAAAATACTAAATTTTCCCTTAGAACTGTTATAATTCTAAATAAGAAAGAACTATAATAATATTATCGGTCCTTCATATTAGGAGTATTTTGGATATTTATTTGCATCCTTTTGCAAAAAAAGACTGTTCCTAAGGCTTAGGTCTTAGAAGAAAATAAATCTGCAGATTGTTTTCCCTTTTATTTGAATTAATTATGATTAACTTATAGAAAATATAAGGGTTAGAATTTACTATATTTTCCTCCCAATCGAATAGGGGGTTTTAAAAATGAGCAGGAAAGTTTATGTTCTTCTAACGGACACGGGTACAGTTTTAGGGAAAATGATTAAGCTCTATACAAAAAAACCACTTAATCATGCCTCAATTGTGATTGATGAACAATTCAACAAGGTTTATAGTTTTGGGAGAAGAAATCCAAGAAATCCTTTCTTTGCAGGATTTGTGGAAGAAAACGTCCGTGGTGGTCTATTTAGGAATGCCGATTGTGCTATTTATTGCATAACGATCACCGAAAAACAATTTCAAAAAATGATCTGTAAATTAAGGGATATGGAAGACCATAAGGAAGAATACAGGTACAATCTCATTGGGTTAATTGCTGTGATGCTGAATATGGAGATGACCCGTAAAAATGCCTTCTTTTGTTCCCATTTTGTTGCAGCCATCTTGGAAGAATCCGGGATTGATATTAAAAGTCAAAAGCCTCTATCCCTTGTAACTCCCCATGATATAAAAGAGTCGGCACCCTTAGAATTAATTTATGAAGGGAAATTGTCGGCCTTCATCACCGATTCCCATCGAAAATATTATAAAGAGTTTACTCCTGAGAGTGTCGAAGTTATTTAACTGAAATAACGGAAATTAAGTCACCACTTCCAACAGGTGCTTAATTTCCGTTATTTTAAATAACAATACCTTCTTGCGTTTTGCTGTTTTTCCTTTTGACAGTTTCTACTAATGACTTAAATAGCTTAAGAGAATGATGGAAAATAGGACTTTGAATGAATGTATAAAGGAAAGTAGCAATAAATACAGGACCACTTAATAATAAACCGATCATTAATACAATGCTTTCAACTATGATGCGTGCTTGACTTACTGACAACTTTGTTTTATCAGAAATCGAAAGCATGAAGCCATCACGTGGACCAGCGCCAATCCCTGCTGCTACATACATGCCGCCACCAATCCCTGTAATCATGATTCCACTGAGGAGAATGAGGTAATCCAACCATGTGCCAGTTGCTTTTGGGAGAATATCCAACCAGAGAAAAAAGTCCATGATAGGTCCAATACATAGGGCATTTAGGATTGTACCTATGCTAATATAGCTCCGTGCAACAAAAAAGGAAATGAAGATCAGAATTAACCCGCAAATCACTCCCCAAGTACCAATAGTTAAACCAAAATGCTGATATAGGGCGACATTTAGTACTTCCCATGGGTGTAACCCAACATATTTAACCTTAACGGCAATCGCATTTCCCAAGCCGAAAAAGGTTAATCCTGCAAAAAATAAGAAATACTGAAAGAATTTCATCTTCAGTTACCTCCACTTACTTATCGTTTTTCGAATATTTAAACCTTTCATAAGATTCTAAAGGATGAATCAATAATAATCAATTGTTAATTAGAAATATAGAATTGTAATCATTAGACTGATATAATTTGAAATATATTTGAATAGTTGAAATTATTATTTTACAAAATTGTGATTGAGGGGATATCTATGAATCTCGTTGCTTCTGAAAAAGTAAAAAGGATGTCGGCAAGTATTTTCCAAGAAATAGCTAATCGGAAACAAGAGGCTATCAAAGATGGTAAAGATGTAATTGATTTAAGTGTAGGGAGTCCAGATTTTCCACCGCCTTCATTTGTCGTGGAAACATTAAGTGACTACGCTAAAGACCCCAGTAAGTATGGCTACACACTGAAAGGGATACCTGAATTTAATGAGGCAGTTGGTTTTTTTTATAAGCAAAGATATGCTGTTGAACTTAAACCCAGTAGTGAGGTATTGCAGTTGATGGGGTCGCAGGATGGTCTCGCCCATTTGGCTACAGCCTTAATTAATCCAGGTGACTATGTGCTGGTGCCGGATCCAGGGTATCCAATCTATGAGGCTAGCGTAAACATTGCGGGTGGTGTTATCTACCCAATGCCGTTATTAGCAGAAAACAAGTTTCAACCAGAGCTGGATGAAATCCCGTTAGAAGTTTTACATAAAACGAAAATGATGATTATCAGTTATCCTGGGAATCCAGTCACAGCATTAGCGGATAAGGCTTTTTTTGAAAAGGTAGTTGAATTTGCTAAACTTCATGATATTTTGGTTGTTCATGATTTTGCTTATTCTGAGTTGATATTCGATGGGAATCCACAAATAAGTTTCTTGTCGGTTCCCGGTGCAAAAGAGGTTGGAATTGAATTCAATTCGCTTTCAAAGACCTTTAATATGGCGGGTTGCCGGATAGGCTATGTTGTTGGCAATGAGCAAGCTATCGACATCTTGGCTTCCTTTAAATCCCATATTGATTATGGAGTTTTTTATCCAATCCAAATGGCAGCTGTGATGGCATTAACTTCAGATTTTTCATTCCTTCAAACACAGGTGAATGAATATGAAATTCGTCGCGATGCGTTGATTTCTGGGCTTGAAAAAAGCGGCTGGCAAGTAACTAAGTCTCCTGCCACCATGTTTGTGTGGGCAAGAATTCCTGCAGGATGGAATTCCCGTGAGTTTGCCTTTGAATTAATTGACCAAGCGGGTGTGGCAGTGATTCCTGGGGATGCGTTTGGAGATCTTGGTGAAGGATATGTCCGAATCGCCATGGTACAACCTCCAGATCGCCTTTCACTGGCGGCAGAACGGATTCATGAATTCCTAATGGGATACTCATTAAAAAAATAATTAAAAAATCCTAACATCTTAAGTATTAGGATTTTTCTAATGAACTGCTACTTGCCTCTTCTATAAACAGAAAATTCCACATATATTTTTTAAAAGGACCTTCTGCACTTTGAAGGTCTTTTACTTTGACGACGAAAGAGGGATACAAATGCTAAGCGATTTACAACATCTAGAATTAGATATCCCGATTGAAGTGATTTGGGACTTTATTCGAGACGAAAATAATTGGGCACCGCTTGTACCAGGTTATATTCAACATGAAAAAATAAATGAACGTCAAATCTGCTGGGAATTTAAGAGTGACCTCGGCGTTATGAAAAAGAAGGTTAGTTTATTGATTGATATTAAAGAGTGGAATGAACCTGCCAGGGTAAGTTTTGAATTAAAAAGGGCAAACGAAAAGTATTTGGGTGAAGGCTACTTTGAAGCAAAAGCATTAAATAGAAATAAAACTCGAGTGACAGGCTTTCTTGAAATCAATGCATCAGGGCCGATGGGCTCCTTAGCAAATTCGCTATTTAAAAAAGCGCTCCAAAAATCGGATGAAGAAGTAGCATCAGTAATCTCTACAAAGCTAGAAGAATTTCATCGCAGATAAAAATTAAACTTAAGATAAACTTAAGCTATGAATGATAAAGTTAGTCCAAATTCCACTATCTCCAAAGATAGTAGACAGGAGGATTGACTATGAAAGAACCGATTCAAAGCAAAGCCCTAAATGTAATGCTTGTAATTTCAATGGTATGGATGGGGGTTGGAACGTACATACCAACAGCATATGCTGAAACAAATACGTCTCCAGTCCAAGAGGACCAACAAGAAGGCAAACTATCAAAAATAGAGATAGAAGGAATTAAGCTAGACCAGCTGTTTTCAGCAGATTCAAAGGAATATTCTGCCACAGTAAAAAACGAGGTTCAATCGATTAAGTTATTAGTAGAAAGCAGCAATCCAGATTCATCGATTACAATAAATGGGCAGACGGTTATAAGTGGAGTTGTCGGTGCATATTCCCTTCAAACAGGTGAGAATAAATTTATTATTTCCGTGGATAATGGCAGTAACTCAACCAATACCTATAACCTGACTATAATGAGAGAGGAAAATGATAATAATTTCTTGCAAAGTATTAACCTATCAAAAGGGCAGTTATCACCAAACTTTTCTTCTACTGGTACAGACTACAAGGTAGTTGTTCCAAATGACGTTCCTGTGATTACCATTAAACCTACATCTGTTGAAACAACATCAACTATTAAGGTGAATGAAACTTTAGTAACAAAAGATGGCGCTGTAGTAGAACTTCCCGTCGGAGAGTCGGATATTATTATAGCTGTAACAGCTGAAAATGGTGAGAAAAGAATTTATACCTTACACATTACAAGAGCAGCTGCTGAGATTAAAACCAATACCAATGCCAATACCAATACCAATGCCAATTCAAATCAGAATAATAAACCGGGTCTTTCCCAATCAACATCGCAACCAAATAATCTGCCCAATTCTACCCAACCTACATCACAACAGGCGAGTTCTTTGACCGTAGAAAAAACAAGTAAAGCGTTACTTTCCTCACTGTCAGTTTCAGAAGGATCCTGGGATAGCACCTTTACGAGTGATGAGTTTACCTACCATGTAACCGTGTCAAGTGATATGGACGAGGTAACTCTTAACCCGATTGCAAAATCCAGCAATTCAGAAATTTTGATTGAAGGCAGTACTAAGGAAACAATTAAGCTAGAAGACGACTCGAAAACGATTATTTCTATTATCGTAACAAACGAAGATGATCGAAAAACATATGTGCTAGTATTTGATAAAGAATCTTAAAATGAAGAACTTTTATATTTTTTTTTACTTGAAGAAACCTGCATTTGACAGGTTTTTTTGAATCAGAATAAACTTTATTTTTAAAAAACAGCACTTATTTTCTAACATGATGCAAAAAATTATGTTATATTAATAAATAAAAAATTTACCGAATTTTCGATTAAGGGAAGGTGGCAGTATGACTATAGAATTGAAATTGAATGACAGCAGTCTTCCGTTGCGACAAGACGTGAAATTACTGGCTAACATGCTTGGTGAGATTCTGCTCAATCACGGTGGTACCGAACTACTGGATAAAGTGGAAAAAATACGTTTAATGTGTAAGACATTAAGAGAAAATTTTGATCAAGCTATCTATGATGCATTAAAGGAAGAAATTGCTAGTCTAAGCGCACCTTTAAGGAAACAAGTTATTCGAGCATTCTCCATGTATTTCCATTTAATTAATGCCGCAGAACAGAATCATCGTATTCGTAGACGGAGGCAGTACCAACTAGAGGATGAAACTATTGTCCAACCCGCCTCAATAGAGAGTGCTATTCTTTCGCTTAAAGAGAACAATATTAAGGAAGATGTCATTCAAGATATCCTTAATACTTTGTCACTTGAACTCGTTATTACAGCCCATCCAACAGAGGCAACTAAGCGTTCAATTCTTGAAATTCAGCAGCGGATTGCTGTTATCCTAAAAAGTCTCGATCATCCGTTATTAACAAGTAGAGAAAGAAAAAAGCTTGAAGAGAGTTTGTTTAATGAAGTTTCAATTCTTTGGCAAACGGATGAATTACGGCAAACTAAGCCTACGGTTTTAGACGAAGTGAGAAACGGACTATATTATTTTGATCAGACCCTTTTCGAGGTTCTTCCTGAAATCCATCAGGAAGTGGCAGATTGTTTAGAGAAGAATTACACTCAAACACAATGGGCAGTTCCAAATTTTCTCCGTTTTGGATCATGGATCGGTGGAGACCGTGATGGGAATCCCAATGTTACACACGATGTTACTTGGGAGACACTAAATAGGCAAAGAAGACTCGTTTTAAAAAAATATAAAAATGTTCTCGTTGATTTAATGAAACGATACAGTCATTCCACTTCAAGAGTGGAGGTAAGTAATGATCTTCTTAAGTTAATTGAACTAGAAGATACCTATTTAACCGATGAGAAAAAATGGCCAATTCAAACGGAAGTGTACCGTCGAGCATTTGCTATCATTATTGAACGAGTAAAACAAGTAGGTAAAACGGACTTGGGCTATAAATCTTCCGATGAATTACTAGAAGACTTATTTATTATTAAAAAAAGTTTGAAACAGCATCATCCAGCAGCACATGAATTAATGACTATTCAAAAGCTGATTCGACAAGTTCAATTGTTTGGTTTTCATTTAGCGACACTAGATATTCGGAATCATAGTGGTGAACATGAAGCAGCCATGACCGAAATATTGCGCAAAGTCAATATCTCTGAAAATTATGCAGAGTTGGCGGAAGAAGAAAAACTAAAAATCCTGCAAAATATCCTAAAGGATCCTCGCCCGCTTCTATTATTAAATGAAGATTATTCGGCGGAAACACAGGAAATGATTAAAGTATTCCAAATGATCAAGAAGGCACACGAAGAATTCGGGAAGCGGTCCATTTCCGTTTATCTTGTGAGCATGACAAAATCCCCAAGTGATTTACTAGAGGTACTTGTTCTTGCTAAAGAGGCTGGGATTTATCGACTGCACGCAGATGGGACCTTAGAAAGTCATTTACATGTGGCTCCATTGCTGGAAACAATTGACGATTTAACCGCTGGGCCAAAAATTATGGAAACACTATTCGAAATGCCTGGCTATCGAAATCATTTGCAAATTATGGGGGATCAGCAGGAAATAATGCTTGGTTACTCGGATGGAAGCAAAGATGGTGGTACATTGACAGCTAACTGGAAACTATATAAAGCTCAAATTGAAATTCATGAAATGGCAAAGAGATACCAGATCGGACTTAAGTTCTTCCATGGACGTGGTGGTTCGTTAGGCCGTGGCGGCGGTCCATTAAATAAAAGTATCCTGTCTCAACCGGCAGAAACAATTGGCGACGGTGTTAAAATTACGGAGCAAGGTGAGGTTTTATCTTCACGCTATTTACTTGAGGATATTGCTTATCGGAGTTTGGAACAGGCTACTTCCACGCTGCTCTTAACGGCAACACATATATCAAAAGAAGCGAAGCAAGGTTTTCAACGTGATCCAAAATGGGTTGAGTCGATTGAAGAAATTTCAAGCTTGGCTTTGACCAAATATCAATCACTTGTATTTGGAGATCCAGATTTCCTTACCTACTTCACGGAAGCGACACCACTAAGAGAGCTCGGAGACTTAAACATTGGCTCAAGGCCAATGAGCAGAAAAAATCAGGGCCGCTTTGAAGATTTAAGGGCAATTCCATGGGTGTTTGCTTGGACTCAAAGCCGTCAATTGCTTCCAGCATGGTACGCAGCAGGTACTGGTTTGGCAGGATTTGCAGCTAATGGAGAACAAAATTTGCAGATGCTTCAGCAAATGTATGAAAAATGGCCGTTCTTCCAATCAACGATTGATAACCTGCAAATGGCATTAATGAAAGCTGATATTACGACAGCCAGAGAATACTTATCCCTTGTGAAAGACCAGACCATTGCAGAACGGATCTTTACTAATATTCTTGAAGAATACGAAACAACAAAAGAAGTTCTCCTTAGAATTACAGGTGATAATGAATTGTTAGATCATACACCAAATATAAAGGAATCGGTATATAGAAGAAATCCATATGTCGATCCGCTAAACTTTTTACAAGTTGAATTAATAAAAGAACTAAGAAATCAAGAAGATCCTAATGAAGAACTTTTAATTGAAGTTTTGCTGACAATTAGTGGGATCTCTGCAGGATTACGAAATACTGGTTGATATTGAAGGACAAGCCATAAACTCTCTCGAAAGAAGAGTTTATGGCTTTTTTCAAATATAAGCGAAGGTGATGAAATATCATGTTGCGTAAATTTTGAACACTTAGTGAATTTTTTTAAAATGAATGGTTATTCATTCATTCTCGCGCGCAATTCAACAATTTTCGATTTATCGACCGTGATATATTTTAGCCAGTAAAGAAAAGGGAGTGACCTTAATAGCATTTGAATTATAACAAACCTATATTCAGTCGAATTTCCGAAATGAAATGAAATGAATTAGGAGGAGATATTAATTGGCAGTTGAAGAAAGGGCAGTACTAGATAAACAAATGATTACTTCAATAATTGATACATTAGCTAATAACGCTGCGAAGGCGCTCGGTGAATTCCGTTGTTTCAATCAAGAAATGATCGACGAAGTCGTCAAACAAATGGCTCTCATCGCACTTCAAAATCATAAGAATCTAGCAAAGTCTGCCGTTAGTGAAACAAGAAGAGGTGTTTATGAAGATAAAGTATTCAAAAACATGTTTGCCACAGAGTTTATTTACAACAATATTCGAGATATGAAAACTGTTGGTGTCATTAGCGAAAACGAAAATGAAGGAATGGTAGAGATTGCCGAGCCAGTTGGTGTCATTGCGGCGGTCATTCCGATTACAAATCCGACGTCCACAGTTATTTTTAAATCATTGATTTCGCTTAAAACAAGGAATCCAATTATTTTTGCTTTTCCGCTATTTGGGCAAAAATGCTGTACTGAGACAGCAAAATTACTTAAGGAGGCCGCTATAAAGGCAGGCGCTCCAGAAAATTGTATTCAATGGATTGAAGTTCCCTCACACGAAGCCTTTCAGGCCTTAATGAAGCATCCGAAGATATCCCTCATCCTAGCAACAGGTGGACCAAATTTAGTAAAGGCGGCTTACAGTTCAGGCAAACCTGCACTTGGAGTTGGCGCTGGAAATGTCCCTTGTTATATTGAAAAAACCGCTAACATCAAACGCGCTGTCAACGACATTATCTTATCAAAAACATTTGATAATGGCATGATCTGTGCTTCTGAACAAGCTCTTATAATCGATCAAGAAATTTATGAAGAAGTAAAGCAAGAAATGATAGCAAATAATTGTTATTTTCTTAATGAAGAAGAGCGATTAATGGTGGAAAAGGTCGCAGTTTTTGAAAAAACCAATTCTATCAATCATTTAATCGTTGGATTGCCCGCCTCGAAGATTGCTAAATTGGCTGGAGTAAATGTCCATAAAAATACCAAGATCCTCATTGCTGAATTAAAGGGAGTAGGTCCGAAATATCCGCTTTCATGTGAAAAACTAAGCCCGCTTCTTGCCTGTTACAAGGTTAATAGTTTTGCAGAAGGCATGGTTATTGCTGAGGAAACATTGGAATACGGTGGACTTGGACACTCAGCTGCGATTCATACAGCTGATCAAACTTTAGTAGATATGTTCGCACTACGGATGAAAGCCGGCCGAATCATGGTCAATACACCATCGACCCATGGGGCAATTGGGGATATTTATAACACATCATTACCGTCATTAACGATCGGATGTGGAACTTATGGGGGGAACTCGGTGTCACAAAATGTTGGAGCACAAAATTTGATAAATATTAAAAAGGTTGCAAAAAGAAGAACGTTTACCCAATGGTTTAAAGTGCCATCACAGATTTTCTTTGAGAAAAATTCAATTCAAACGCTTGCTTCAATCCCAGATATCTCAAAAGCATTTATTGTCACAAGCGGAAGCCCTGTGAAAAATGGCTATGTCGACAAGGTACTTTATTATCTTAAAAAGAATCCAAGTAAAATCCAATTTGAAACATTCTCCGAAATTGAACCAGAACCGGACATTGATACAGTTATGACTGGTGCGGAAAGAATGAGAAAATTTCAGCCGGATTGTATTATTGCCCTTGGTGGTGGTTCAGTAATGGATGCTGCGAAAGCGATGTGGTTATTCTACGAACATCCAGAAACTGATTTTCATAGTTTAATGCAAAAATTCTTTGACCCAAGTAAGAGAGTTGTAAAATTCCCAGCTCTTCGTGGAAAAGCAAAATTTGTTGCGATTCCGACTACTTCTGGAACGGGTTCAGAGGTCACTGCTTTTTCTGTCATATCAGATAATAATGCAAATATTAAATACCCACTTGCAGATTTCCAATTGACACCTGATGTTGCAATTATCGACCCGCAGTTTGTCATGACCGTTCCAAAGCAGGTTACTGCTGATACAGGGATGGATGTCCTGACACATGCAATTGAGTCCTATGTCTCAGTATTGGCGAATGACTATACAGATGGACTTGCATTGAAAGCAATTCAACTTGTCTTTAAGTATTTGCCACTTGCTTATAGGGACGGCAGTGATGAACTAGCTCGCGAAAAAATGCACAATGCATCGACAATTGCAGGGATGGCTTTCGCCAATTCCTTCCTAGGGATAAATCATAGCCTTGCCCATGTATTAGGTGCAGAATTTAATATCCCACACGGACGTGCCAATGCGATTCTTTTGCCGCATGTAATCCGTTACAATGCAGCAAAACCAAATAAATTCATGACCTACCCTAAATATGAAAGTTTTATTGCAGACGAGCGCTATGCTGAAATTGCCAAAATGCTTGGCCTACCTGCAAGTACAACGGAGGAAGGTGTTGAAAGCCTAATTCAGGCAATTATTAAGCTTGCTGAGGACCTGGAAATTCCAATGAGTATCGAAGCAAACGGAGTCAATAAAACAGAATTTGAAAGCAAAGTAACAGCTCTCGCAGAACTTGCCTTCGACGACCAAGACACAATTGCCAATCCAAAACAACCATTTATTAGCGAACTTGCGGAGATATACCATCAGGCATTTAGTGGGATATAAACTTAAAAACCAGACATTTACAAAACTCTTTTTTAAAACAATAAATTAAGTGATTAAGCGGGTGCTTCAATATCACCAGAAAGTCTAATTGAGTTTGCAAAAATCAATCTTGCAACATATAAAGTTCCAAAAGAAATTGAATTTTTAGTATAAAACTTCCGGATTATCGGAAATAAACGTTGAACTAGAAGCGAATTTACTAGGGATTCATTAATATCTCTTGAAAGGATGCGAGTAATGATGACTGACAAAAACGAAATAGAAAAAGACCAAGTAAAAGAGACAAAATCAAAGAAGAAAAAACAAGAAATTGAAACCTCTCTTGAAACTGAAACAAAACAGGAGGGAGAAACTGGAGTAGTAGTGTAAATAAGGTACCCCCAACTTGCTAATTAATGCTTTTTCCATTTCACACCACCTTCTTATTTTCAATAGTTTATTACCAAAATAAGAGAAATGTAAACGTTGTTATTTTACTATTATTCATATTTATTTACTGTGTTGACAAAATATTACCAATAGGTGTAAAATACATATATATATATATTGGGTGAGGTGATAAAGATATGGTGAATCAAGACAATCAAACAATTAATCCTTCGAAAAATTTTGTGCTACCATTTATTTTATTGCTTCTTAGCAAGGTTTCTCTTCATGGATATGAACTTAGCCAGAAGCTAGAGGCATTCGGGTTTAAGACACTTGATCAGGGAAATTTATACAGGTTGTTAAGACAACTTGAAAAGGACGAGCTTCTATCATCAGAATGGGATACTACCGGGAGTGGTCCTGCTAAAAGAAGGTACTCCATAACGAATGCCGGGATCACATTCTTAAAGGGATATGCCAATCAACTTGAATCCTACCAATCGTTATTGGATCAATTTTTCAAAATGTATTCCAGTTTCTTTGAGCTCTATTTGCCTTCATTTCATAAGAAGGATTCCATAGAGAAAGTCAATAATAGAAAGAGGAGGAAAGACGATGGCACAGAAGAAGAATGAAACCGTTCTATCTGCAGTAGAAACAATTAATCAAGCAGCAGAGGAATCGGTAGCCGTAGGTTCATTTGTTAACACATTTTGGGATCAATTCGAGCTATCACGTGAACGTGCAGAACAGTTACGGGAAAATGGCGAGGATGCATATATTAATGCATTAAAGGAAGTCATCAAATTTAATAAGCAATTTAGGAAATCCGTTTCAAATTTGTATCAACAGTCGAAAAATACTAACAAGGAAATGGTCTCAGAACTGATGCATCAATTACCATTCGGTAAAGAAGATGTCAAGGACGAGGTGTTACCAATACCCGAAACTGAAGAGCTTAAGAAACAATTTGTAGAGGTTTCAGGACAATTAGAGAACCTCGCTCTTACACCAATTCAGTCTATCTTTCATGTTGTTGAACAAATGGAAGATAATATTGAAAAAAGTGCAGAATCTAGTGTAGCTTATGGACGTGAACGCCGAAATGCCTGGCTCCAAGTAAGGAAGGAATATGTTAAATTTGCAAGAGATTCTCATTTGAATCTTGTTGACAGAAGCAAATCCAGTTTTAAAGAATTCATTAAACCGCAATAATTATTTTTACCTACTAAGGAGAATTATAAACTTTGAGGATCCACATAGGTAAATTTTATTATATATTAGAACCACAATCTCTTTTCTTTAAGAAACAAGAGATCGTGGTTCTTTTATTTTTGTTGGCACTTTAGAGTTAAGCTAAAAATGAACACTTTGTTAAATCCTTTCCAAAAGTTACCGATGAAATGTTAATGTAATATTATTATTACCTAGTTGACAAATTTAGAAGTTATACTTCTAATTAAGACAAAATAGGATGATACAGGGTTGCTTTATTGGAATTAAGAAGGCAGAGGTGTAAATTGAAAAAGAAGTTATTTGCACTATGTACCACAATTGTTATGGGACTAGGGAGTGTTTTCTCGTTGCCAGTAGTAAACGCAAAGGCAGATAATCCTACAATTAAAAGTATAGAAGAGCAGCGTTCTGGTCTTCAGACAGATATAACAAAAGCAAATCAGGAAATTTCTCAAGTACAAGATGAATTAACAAAATTATCGGAACAAATTAAAAGAGTTGATGAGGCAATTAAAGATAATAATAAAATGATAGTTCAAACAGAAGAAAAAGTAAAAGCAGCACAGTCCAAAGTGAAAGTTCTTCAGCAAGAAGTTATGGATATACAAGAGAGAATCGATAAACGGAATGAAATAATAAAAAAACGTGCTCTATCCCTACAAGCAAGTGGTGGCAAGGTTAGTTATATTGACGTCATCCTTGGAGCTTCTAACTTTAGTGACTTCGTGGGTCGACTTGGCGCTGTTTCAACCCTGGTAGAAGCGGACCAAGATCTTGTAACGAATCATATAGAGGACCAAAAAGAAGTGCAACTGAAACAATCCTCCGTAGTAAAAAAGCTAAACGATTTGCAAAACATGAAAACGGAGCTTGTTGGAATGCAAGCACAGATAATAGAACAAAAAGTGCAAAATGATGCACTTAAACAAGAACTAAAACTAAAAGAGCAAGAAAAACTTACTGTAATGGTAGATTTACAAATGCAAGATGGTACGCTTGCATCAAAGGAAGCACAAATAAAAAGTGATACCTCTAAGGATGAGAATACCGAACCTGTTAATATTAATGTTTCGATACCAACTACCACAAATGAAGCACTTAATATTGTCATCCACGCAGGTGATAAGTACATAGGGAACTCTGTTTATGTTTTTGGCGGGGGAAGAAATTCTTATGATGTAGCCAATGGAAGATTTGATTGTTCTGGATTTGTTGCATGGGCGTTCAGACAGGCAGGGATTAAAGTTGGTGCCCATACCGATATTTTGAAAAATACTGGAATCAGAGTATCAATGAGTGAAGCACGACCTGGGGACCTTGTATTCTTTGATACTTATAAAATAGACGGACATGTGGGGATTTATCTTGGTGGAGGTAAATTCATTGGTTCACAAAGCTCGACGGGGATTGCGATTGCAGATTTAACGAGTGGTTACTATAAAAAGAAATTTTATGGACGTGTCATGAGAATCATCAACGACAAACAATAAAAAGAAGCGATGCATCGCTCCTTTTTATTGATGCTAATAATTAAATGTTGTAGAGGAAATTGTCGGGTGTGGCCATGTAATTTAGCGGACCACATTTTTGTTTGTGGCGAAAAGTAAATAAATGAAACTATTACATGAATTACGTCGTTATTAATAACGAGGTGTAAAAATAAAAAAAGATATTGCAAAGTAGTTAGTTAATGAGTAGAATAAATAGGTTGTAAATCATCATGACTTACGATACTGTCGCAATAGATTAGGAGAAAATCACAATATGGAATTACTTTTGATTATTAAAGCCATTATCCTTGGATTAGTAGAAGGTTTAACAGAATTTGCACCAGTTTCCTCCACAGGTCACATGATTATCGTTGATGATATGTGGTTGCAATCTGAAAAGTTTTTGACACAGCATGGAGCCAACACGTTTAAAATTGTTATTCAACTTGGTTCGATTCTTGCGGTTGTCGTCACCTTTAAGGACCGCTTCATCGATTTATTAGGTCTAGGCCGCTTCAATAAGAAAGTTGTTAACGAGAAAGGCCGTCTTAAATTAACACAAGTTATTGTCGGTTTAATTCCTGCAGGTGTTTTAGGCGTTCTCTTTAATGACTATATTGATGACCACTTATTTTCAACCGCAACGGTTTTAATTGGTTTAGTTATTGGTGCTATATTAATGATTCTTGCAGATTTTATTGGTCCAAAACATCCGAAAACACAAACAGTTGATCAGATTTCCTATGGACAAGCTTTGGCTGTTGGTTTATTTCAATGTTTATCCTTATGGCCTGGATTTTCTCGTTCAGGATCAACTATCTCAGGTGGCGTATTACTGGGAATGAGTCACCGTGCTGCAGCGGATTTTACCTTTATCATGGCTGTGCCAATTATGGCAGGTGCAAGTTTACTCTCCCTATTAAAAAACTGGGAATATATGACGATTGATGCCTTGCCATTCTTTATTGCAGGATTTATTAGTGCCTTTATTTTTGCGTTATTCTCCATCCGCTTTTTCTTAAAGCTGATTAACAAAATTAAACTTTTGCCGTTTGCAATTTATCGCATTGTTTTGGCATTAATTCTTTATATTATTTTCTTTTAAATTTTAGCCAGCTTACAAAATGTAAGCTGCTTTTTTTTGTTTCAAACTTTGCAGCCAGTTTTTTGCTTATATTTACCCAAATAAACATAAACGGTTAAGAACCTATCTAGAAATAATTAGTCATTTACCTGTTTTCCGTAAGAAAGTTGCCTATACCACAATTGCTGAATAGAATATTTTAAAATAAGGGATTGTTCAACGGGACGGAAGGAGGGAAAGACATGGAAAAAGGACGGTACGAGGAGCATTGTTTATGTAATGAAATGGAACAGTTGCTTGATGAACAACAAAGATTATCCTTTGAAGGTTTTCGATTTGTATGCGATAAAATTGGGTTTGATACCATTCCCTTTGTCCTTTCTAATAGTAAATGTCCATTTGAGGTATTGGGGAAAACGAAGAGTGGTCTATTTTTTACTACTCAAGTATTCAGATTAGAAAGTCTTGATTCAAGGCATTGCTGTGCAAAGCTATCGCTGCTTTTGCCTGTAGATATAGATGGTTTTCCAGTAGACCTTTGTGACGAAGTATTTTCATTAATAAAAACGAATAACTGTATTTTAGTTGATCTATCTTGTTTTTGCAGTATTCAACCTTTATCCCCCAGATTAGTTAATCGGGAACTGCCCATTGTTGAACCGAAATGTTAATAAAAAGAGCAGATTAGGGTCTAATCAGGAAATAAAATATAGCCCCAGACCCTAATCGATTTTCTTAACACAAATCTGGAAAGTCAGTAATAATACCTTCGACATGTAGATTTTTTAAAGTATTTACCTCATACTTTTTTTTCGCTGTCCATATAATCGTTTTTAATCCATGTTGATGAATTCTTTTAATAAGCCTTTTATTAACCATGGTTATTTTAGGATTTACATAAGAAACATAACTTGCAAAAGACCTTAAATCTTTATTTGAAATAATATTTACACCCGAATTCTTTACTAAAACTCCAATCGGGATGGAAGGAAGCAGTTCATGAAAACGTTTAAGTGAACCACGATCAAATGATTGAACAATTATATGATTTTCTCCTGATGTTAAATTTCTTTTGATTAGTTCTTCGGCAGTCTTTTCCACCATTTGCGGATAAAGTGAGGGTTTTTTTAATTCAAGTAAAATACCAATTTTCCCTGCAAACTCATCGAGAAACTCAGAGAGGGAAGGGATCTTCTCACCAGCAAATTTACTATGGAACCAACTTCCTGCATCAAGGTTTTGAATTTCTTTCAAGGTGAGGTCCTTTACCTTCCCTTTCCCATTCGTTGTCCTGTTAACGGTTGAATCATGAATCACGACCAATTCATCGTCTTTTGTCATTTGGACATCGATTTCAAGGTAATCTACACCTAAGTCTACGGCTTTCTTAAAAGATGCAAATGTATTCTCAGGGCAGTATCCAGCTGCACCTCTATGGCCAATTTTCAAGGGAGAGTGTTGTTTATCCTTTAAGCTTAACCGTGTCATCAATCGATAAGATACCATGAAAATCAGAAACAAAAGGGTTGCGGCATTCCTCAAGTTTGGAACTCCAATCTATATTTATTTGTGAACATGTTATGAAAAACAGTGGCATTTGTCAACTAAACGAAGAGAATTTTATAAAAATGAATTCAGCTAGATCATACTTTTCTATTTTGAAAATTGCTTTTTGTTGCTAAGAATGGGCTTCTTCTTTTTTTTCAAAACTGGGTAATTTGGATATGTGTCTATCGCACATTTTTATCTATGTGAATAGGATATATGGAAATCAGAAAAGGAGGTAATGTAAATGTCTGGTGCAGCTGGTGGCTACGGCGGCGGATTTGCCCTACTAGTCGTTTTATTTATTTTGTTAATCATTATTGGGGCTTCATGGTGCTACTAAGTTTTCTATTAATATAAAAAGGAGGTCATGAAAATGTTTGGATATGGTGGACATTGTGGTTATGGATATGGTGGTGGCTGCGGTTACGGTGGTGGATTCGCTTTAATCGTAGTATTATTTATCCTCTTGATTATTGTAGGTGCAGCTTGTTTTAGATAATGACATAAATAAGAGAACCCGCTTGGTTAATCAAGCGGGTTTTCTTGTGCTAACATATTGGCTCGTTTCCATTTACTAAATGCATCTAATTCGCTGGAAATTTTCTTTACGGTAAAGCCAATCAAGGCGGCGTCATCCAATATGCCAAGCCCGATGATGAAATCTGGTACTAAATCAAGTGGTGAAACAAAATAAAGCAGGGTTCCGACAACGGTAAGAATTGTACTGGGAGAGACATTTTTATATTCACCTTTCGAATAAGATTTAACCAGATCAAAAAATAATTGCAATTTTTCCCAAACTTCTCCTAAGTTTTGTTTTTTCTCATTTGCCATTTTTATTGCTTTGTTTAGTAAGCCTTGTGTTTTTTGCTGATCGCCGAGGAAATCTTTAGCTTTGACATTATATTTTTGCTGCTCTTTTTCAAAAATCTTCTTTTTACTTAACAACCTTTCCACTTCCTTTTTTTAAAGACCATCCTTAGTGTTCCACCAAATTAAAAAAACCATGAGATAATAAATCACCAATAAAAACAAAAACCAGGCGCATGAGCACCTGGTTTTCTACTACTATATTAAACAATGTTTTCATTTAAATTAGTCTGCGTTCCCCATACAATATCTTCGATTTCAGAGCCTTCAAGGGTTTCTTTCTTTAATAAAGCCTCGACCAATTGCTGATATTGATTATGATGACTATTAATGAGATTTTCTGCTTTTTCTAATGCTTTTCCAAATAGTTCCTGCATTTTTTCTTCTTTATCTTGTTTATTGAAGGTCAACTGGAACCCTTCTTGAAGCATTCCGGTATCCACCATTTGTTCAATGATTTGTTTTGCCTGCTGCACGTCTCCACCTACACCGATACTGTGTTCACCCAAATGCATTCTTTCGGCTACTCCGCCGGCTAATACCATTGCCACACGCTCTAGTAAGTCACTGGTTGTCGACAAGTGTAGTTCCTTTGGAATGGGTGCAACATAACCCAACGCCTCACCGCGAGGGATAATGGTTGCTTTTCTAACAGAACCTGGCTTCGTTAGCGATGCCACAATGGCATGACCTGCTTCATGGATGGCAACCCTCCGCTTTGTTTCAAGGTCTTGCAATGAACGGGAAGTACTCCCTAAGATGGTTCTATCCAAGGCATAGTCAAGATCATGCTTCTTAATCATATCCTGCCCGTTTCGAACGGCTCTCCTACTTGCCGTTTCAAAAAGGGACTGAAGTTCTGCGCCTGAAAAACCAGAGGTACTTTCTGCTAATTCATCTAATTTTGAAAATACATCTTTAGCAAAAGACTTTCCTTTAGCATGAATACCAATGATTTCTCTTCTGCCTTTTGTATCGGGCAGCGGTACATGAAAAGAGAAGTCGATTCTTCCTGGTCGCAGAAAGGCTTCATCAAGCAAGTCTTTTCTATTGGTTGCAGCAATAAATAGAATTCCATCATTTGAATGTCCGCCATCAAGCTGTACAAGTAATTCAGTCAATGTTTTTTCTGCTTCCTCGCCACCATGTGCCTTTCTTTTAGCAGCTAGAGCATCTACTTCATCGATGAAAATAACAGCAGGACTTTGCTTTCTAGCCGTTTTAAACAAGGAACGGACCCGACTGGCCCCTACACCAATGAACATTTCATTAAAAGCTGATCCACTGGCTGTAAAAAATGAAGCATTTAGTTCACGAGCAATTGCTTGTGCAAGTAAGGTTTTACCAGTTCCAGGCGGTCCGTACAACAGTATGCCTTTCGGTGGTTTAATTCCTAATTTTGTTGCTCGTTCCGGTTCTTTAAGGGTAGTAAGTGTTTGTAATATTTCTTCCTTCATTTCGTCTCCGAGACCACCTACATCTTTTAAGCTAATAGAAGGAAGCGCGCGAGAATTGGCGACACTATTTTTCATTGAATTATTTAGTCCAAGGCTGCCCTTTGTTTTTTGAAGAGCGAATGCTGCTCCAGCCAGAAGAAGAATAACACCACCTAAAATCCACTTTCCATATTTACTGCTAGTGGAATAAGAGTATTCAATATTATATTTTCCAACCAGTTTGTCTAACATTTGACTATTGGGAGGAACATGGGAAATAAATTCGCCTTCCCTTGTTTGAATATAAAGGCTCCCATCAGGTTTTTCAATTAGTTTAACTACTTTTCCTTGTTGATCTTGAATGGATTTCTCAACAGAAGAGAAGGGAATAGCGACTTCATTATTTGTGGTCTGGACGACCCAGATCGTTCCTGCAATAACTAATATAAACGCTGCAATTAGCGGAATAAACTTTGAAACTTTTCGTATACTTTGATTCAATGCCTTCATCTCCTTCAACAGAATACTACTCTATTATAAAGGGATTTCCAGAAAAATGGATGTGGGAATCGTTGGGAAACTCTTGTGTCGTAATGAAAAGACACCAGCACTTTTTTGAATAGGTGTGGTTTCTTTTATAAAGATTAGGATAATAGACGTAGATGTGGAATAATTGGCATCAATACACTCTGAGCAATCACACCAATACTTGCACCTATACTCGATGCTTTACTCCATTTAAAAACATGAACTTTTTCGTCTTTTCCTTCATACAAAAATAATAGCTGTTCGCCTTCTTCAGCAATTCCAATTTTTTTATAAGAAATGTTGTTCTCCTTTAAAACAATATCAAAGGCTTTATGCAATAAATTTATGGTCTGCTGATCAATTTTTATAATATTCATTTACCGTTACCTCCGTTGTGGTTATGTATGAACGGTCCTTAATACAATGATTTCCGCGTACCTCCATTATATTCTTTCTGAACACGGGATTAAAGAAATAATCGTTGCTGATCCATATTGAAATATTGCAAAGTTAGCGTTTCAGAGATAAGATTGAGGTTATGGACAAAAATTTTTATTGTCAAAAGAGAGGAAAACGAAATGGGTAACAATTTTAAAGAAGATGTATTGTCACGCCGGACATTTGCGATTATTTCCCACCCTGATGCCGGTAAAACCACGCTAACTGAAAAATTATTATTATTCGGCGGTGCCATTCGTGATGCGGGCACTGTAAAAGCGAAAAAAACGGGAAAGTTTGCTACAAGTGATTGGATGGAAATTGAAAAGCAGCGGGGAATATCGGTAACCTCCAGTGTAATGCAATTTGACTATGATGGATTCCGTGTCAATATTTTGGATACTCCTGGCCACCAGGATTTCAGTGAAGATACGTACCGTACTTTGATGGCTGTAGATAGTGCTGTGATGATCGTCGATGCTGCAAAAGGGATTGAGGCACAAACACTCAAGCTTTTTAAAGTATGCCGGATGCGTGGTATTCCAATTTTTACATTTATGAATAAACTTGATCGCCAAGGCAAGCCGCCACTTGAACTTTTGGCTGAATTAGAAGAGGTTCTCGGCATTGAATCATATCCGATGAACTGGCCGATTGGGATGGGGAAAGAGTTCCTTGGAATTTATGATCGATTTAACAATAGGGTTGAACAGTTCCGTGTCGATGAGGAAGAACGATTTATTCCATTAAATGAAGACGGGGAAATAGCCGGGGACCACCCGCTAAAAACGTCGGGACTTTATGATCAAACACTTGATGAAATCATGTTGCTTAATGAGGCTGGAAATGAATTTTCAGCGGAAAAAGTAGCAGCTGGTAACCTGACACCTGTTTTCTTTGGTAGTGCACTAACTGCCTTTGGTGTCCAAACATTTCTTGAGTCTTACCTAGAGTTTGCTCCGCCCCCAAAGGCGCGTAATTCATCCATTGGGGAAATTGATCCATTAGGGAACCAATTTTCAGGTTTTGTCTTTAAAATTCAAGCAAATATGAATCCTGCACACCGAGACAGGATTGCTTTCGTACGAGTGTGTTCTGGGAAATTTGAGCGAGGAATGACAGTGAATATTCCGCGTTTGAATAAACAAATAAAGCTTTCTCAATCGACATCGTTTATGGCGGAAGAACGAAATACGGTAGATGAGGCAGTTAGTGGAGATATTATCGGCTTATACGATACAGGCACTTACCAAATTGGCGACACACTGACTTCTGGGAAGGATGACTTTCAATATGAAAGACTGCCTCAGTTTACACCAGAACTGTATGTCAGGGTTTCTGCCAAAAACGTGATGAAGCAAAAATCATTTTATAAAGGAATTCAGCAGCTCGTCCAAGAAGGAGCAATTCAGCTTTATAAAACAATTAAAACGGATGACTATTTATTAGGTGCAGTTGGTCAATTGCAGTTTGAGGTTTTTGAGCATCGAATGAGAAATGAGTATAATGCAGAAGTATTGATGGAACGGATGGGGTCGAAAATAGCTCGTTGGGTTGAAGGTGAAACCGTCGATGAAAATTTATCGAGTTCCCGTTCTCTTCTAGTTAAAGACAGATATGACCATTATGTATTTTTGTTTGAAAATGACTTTGCTCTCCGTTGGTTCCAAGAGAAAAATCCAACAGTTAAACTCTATAATCCAATGGATCAGGAGACTTAAGAAAAGTGGCGGGTTTGATACCTGCCCTTTTCTACGGATTAATAAAACAGAAAATTCAGACTAGTTGCTGAGATTGGGTTAGATTTGCCCAATACTACTTGCGCATTCTAAAAAAGAATTAAGGTTTGGAAAAAATATTGAATTTATGTTATTTTTTGACATAGTCTGGATAAGCTAAGTTGAGGTGTTCTTTAGCTTACAAAAATATGCCATGAGAAGCGGGATTGTACGATGAAAAAGATGAGCAAACTCGAAGCTGTTTTATGGAATATTGCTTTTCCTGGTTTTAGTCAATTGTTAATGGGTCAATATATCAAAGGAATATTGTTCGTTGCATTAGAAGTAATGATAAATGCCAATAGTCGCTTTAATACGGCGATTATGTACAGCTTCTTAGGAGAAATTGACAAAGCAGGGGCGGTTCTTAACTATCAATGGCTTATGTTTTATCCATGTGTCTATATGTTTTCCATGTGGGATGGTTATCGTTCTGCCATGCCTGAAGAGGAAAAATACACATTTTTACCATTTGTCTTCGGTGCTTACTTCGTCACTGTGGGTTTAATGCTGTCACCTAAAGTCACGATTCTAAAAGTTCACCCAGGCCCTGTATTTTTACCGATGTTGTTTTTAATTCCTGGGCTGCTGATTGGTTTTTCGTTTAAATTTTTAATGTCATTAAAGCTTCGAAAAAAATGATCGAATAAAAAGCTTCAAATCAGGATATATCTGGTTTGAAGTTTTTTATTGGGAAAAATTTTTTTATTATAACCCCCACAAAAGGATTCAGAAGAAACGTAACTATGTAGTAAAAAGAAAAAGGCAATAATCCTCTAAACAATAAACAGGAAATGATAGGCATTCTTGGGGCTATCTTTTTCTAAATGCTTGACCCCATAAAGTCAAATATAACAGTCGTATGTTATAATTGGTCGAATAGAGGTGAGCAAATGCTAAGTTTATTGTTTATGGCCAAAAAGAAAAAAAGAACTTTGGAAGAAACCGTTCTCTTAATTCAACAAGGTGAGCAATACCTACTTGACGAAATTATCAGTGCTTATAAGCCATTTATTGCAAAAACAGTGTCTTCAGTATGTAGACGATATATCTATGAAACCGATGATGAATTTAGCATTGGTCTCATCGCATTTAACGAAGCGATTGAGAAATACTCAACTGAGCGAGGAAGTTCTTTATTGAGTTTTTCCGAAGTCATAATCAAAAGAAGAGTTATTGACTATATCCGTAAACAGTCAAAAAATCAACACCTAAGTTTTGATTTAACCAATGATACCAAAGACGAAGAATCAGCAGGAACAATCATTGTTAACGAGCTCTCACTTGATGACTACAATAAAAAGAATGATGATCAATTAAGGAAAGATGAAATCCTTCACTTTCAAAAATTATTAACTACCTTTGATTTAAGTTTCGGTGACTTAGTTGAGAATTCACCTAAGCACTTCGACGCCCGAAAAAATGCCATTATAATAGCTAAAATGTTAGTAGAAGATCAGGAGTTAAAAGAATTGTTATTTACGAACAAGCGTCTTCCAATTAAGCAATTAGAAAAAATGGTAGATGTCAGCAGAAAGACGATTGAACGAAACAGGAAATATATTATTGCCATTGCACTTATTTTAGCGGGTGATTATATCTTTATGAAAGATTATATAAAGGGGGTGCTTGAAACATGAAAAAGGGAGTTGTAATGGAAATAGATGATGCATTCCTAACGCTTTTAACCCCTGAAGGTGAATTTTTGCATGCCAAGAGACAAAATCAGCCATATGCAATTGGTGAAGAAATACACTTTTTTCCGATTGAAAGTGGTAAAACTTCGAATCATTTAAATACATTAAAAAATGTATTTAAATTAAAACCAGTTTGGGCGCTAATGGCAGCATTATTTATCTTCCTCGGTTCGTTTTTTCCCATGTATCAAAATAATAAGGCATATGCCTATATGTCCATCGATGTAAATCCAAGTATTGAGTTAAGTATTAATAAAAAAATGCAGGTTGTAGAGATAACTGGTTATAACAAAGAAGGAAAAGAGATTATTTCCCAATTGAATAAATGGGAAAAAGAGGATGTTTCTAAAGTAGCTCAAACAATTTTAGCTGAAATGAAAAAAGAAGGCTACTTGAATACTAAGGAAAACATTATTATTTCCACGGTCCGGACAAAAGAGGCTGAAGGTAAGATTGATAAAAAGCTTCAAGAGAATATTGATGAGATCAAGGCGTCAGTGAACAAACAAAAGTTAGAAATTACAGTTTTAAAAGCTACGGAAAGTGAATGGAAAAAAGCTCATAAGCTTGGTATCACAACTGGGAAATACAAGAAAAACAAAGTTCAGGGTTCTATTAATCAAAATATGAAGACAAAAGATAAGGGCGGAAAAATTGAAAGTAAAGCTGTACCCTTAAGTCCTCCAAACAAATTTCCCCCGGGTCAAGTCAAAAAACAAGTAGAAAATAAGGCCGTTCAAAACAAAGGGATTGCTGAAAATAAAAAGCAAATTGAAAAAAAATGGGTGAATGGAAAATTGACCGCACCTGGACAACTAAAAAGAATCGAAGAAGATCAACGAAAACAGAAACCGCCACAGCAAAAAAAACAAAATAATCAAAGGGAAAAATCATCCGAGAATAAAAATTCAAAAATCAACGAAAAACATAAAGAGAAAGACAATCAAAAAGTTGATGGCAAAAACATTGGACAACATCAAGTAAAATATACTCCAAAATATAAAGATAAAAAATAGTGAAAAACATGACGAAAAACATAATGGGAAAAGTAGCCAGGAACATCAACGAAAATATAATTACCATCAAACGAATAAATAAAGTCCGGATATACATTCCGGACTTTTTTCCATATTATTAAATTATTTTTGTGTAAATTGTCCAGAAAGTTGTGCTTGAGCTTGTTGTACAAGGCGTTTTGTAATTTCGCCACCTACAGACCCGTTTGCTCTTGAAACTGTATCTGACCCTAAATTAACACCGAATTCTTGGGCAATTTCGTATTTTACCTGATCTAGATATTGTTCAATCCCAGGCACTAACAACTTGTTCCTGCTATTGGCCATTTTATACAACTCCTTCTTTTGGTACAGAGATAATTTCACCTCTGTATAAATATTATTAATTTATTTTTGTGATTTATAAGTGGTAATGTTTTTCGGTATTGGAAATTAAATTCTGCCTATGCCCTAATGGAAGGTCCCGACTCTTTAATGTTAATCGCTTCCTTTACTAACATCTTTTGTGGGATGCATAAAAGGATAAGCTTGTGGTTTCTTTTTACTTTCTAATAATTCACGATTTTCAGCTGTGTTCCAGCCGATATCATTTGTAGGGTGAACCCATTCATCTCCAGCCATGATAGCTGGGTCTGTATCCTTTGTCCAGGTTTCTAATGGTGAATTAGAAGAGGCGTATATACTATCACCAATAGTCACACCATGTCTATTTACAAAAGGAGGCTCCATCTTTATTCCAGTACCTTCAAAGCTTGGGGCATTAATTTGATGTGGCATTGTTTCATTCATGCTTACCTGATCTGCAGACCCTGTATTTTTCGCATTTTTCATTTTTACATCACTCCTGTTTTTTCTTATTTTCTTCGAGTCATGGGATTTTATTTATGAAAAATAAGGAAAGGAATGATAACTCTATATTTGTTCAAAACTATGGTAGTAAGATTAATTTTTAAGGGAGGATTATTCCATGGCTAAACGCAAAGCAGAATTTGATGCAGTAGAAAAATATACAAAAACACCACATAAAAATGTTCAGGAAAGTGAATTTTCTGCGGAATTTACCGATAATAACAATGCTATAAGGTTTCAAAATCGAAATTCAAAATTAGGAAAAAAGGGAAGAAGCTAATGAAAAGCCGCCGTAAAACTCCACCACGTATTCCGACTGAAGAATTCAGCATTGAATTTGGCGATGTTAACGGCACAAAATTATATGATATTCTCCAGGTTTCACAAAAAGAGAAGAAAAACAATAAAAAGAAATAAGCCGGCAATGCCGGCTTTAGTTAGTTCTCAAGAAATGAAAATATTAGTGTACGGCCCTTCATAGGGTCAAAATAAGCTAATACACAGGAAGGCTGTTTATTAATCTTACCAGTTGTTTGATACAATGCTAAATCGAAGGATATTTCTTCCAACATGGTATGTTTATATAAGTCCTTTTCATCAAGGCCTAGATCAATAAACGATGGTCCTAACATCGAAGGGTGTTCAGAAATTTGTTTGTAAATTTGTGTTCTCTTTTCCTTATCAAAGCTAGCTTCCCACCAAGGTTTTCTCGGTTTATATTTATGGTTCTTTAGATAATCATATTTCATCAGGCCTATTATCACATCTAGGTCATTAACCTTTTGATGGCCCAAAAACGCATGAAGTCTGCGAAATAAATCCTCAAGCTGATGACCAATTCTGGACCAGCCTTGTTTTTCCCAGTAGGAACCAAATTGTTGGAAGAAATCAAAAGGGGATGGAAAAACATTTGTTATTAAGAATTCAACTGTTTCATCCATCCGGTGATCATTCCAATACTTTTCCAAAACATCCTCAACTTGCTTGATTCTAACGATATCATTAAATGAGAGTACGTTATTACTTAATATTTCATATGGAGAATGATCCATATAAACATATTTTTGTTCAGCAGCACGTAGTCGGACTCCAGTTCCTCGAAGCATTTTTAAAAAACCTAACTGTAGTTCTTCCGGACGTAACTCAAAAACATCATTAAACGTTTTTCGAAAAGAAGCGTAATCTTCTTCTGGTAAACCAGCAATTAAATCAAGATGCTGATCAATTTTTTTACCTTCCTTCACCATTGTGACGGTTCTACAAAGTTTTGAATAATTTTGTTTGCGCATCACAAGTTCATTTGTAAAGTCATTAGTTGATTGGACTCCGATTTCAAAGCGGAAAAGTCCCTTAGGTGCTTCTTGGTTGAGAAATTCAATTACTTCAGGCCGCATAATATCTGCAGTGATTTCAAACTGAAAAACGGTACCGGGGAGATGTTCATCAATTAAGAACTGGAACATTTCCATAGCATAGCTCCTGCTAATATTAAAGGTTCGGTCCACAAATTTGATGGTTTTTGCACCATGAGTCATTAAATATCGTATATCGTCTTTAATTTTTTCACGATCAAAATATCGGACACCAACTTCAATAGACGACAAACAAAATTGGCAGCTAAATGGACAACCGCGACTAGTTTCAATATAGGTGACTCTTTTGCCTAAATGAGCGATATCTTCAGGGAAGCGATAGGGTGACGGTAATTCCTTAAGGTCTAGCTTATTCATTTGGGGAGTAATGACAACTTGCTGATCATCACGGAAGGCGACACCAGGTACTATTTTATAATTACGGTTTTTTTGGATTTCAGCTAGAAGCTGTTTAAAGGTTTGTTCACCTTCACCCATAACAATAAAGTCAACCTCAGGTATCTTCTCCATCCATTCGCGGGTATCATAAGTTACTTCCGGGCCTCCTAGAACAATAATTATCGATGGATCCACTTTTTTTATCAAATTTACAACCTTAATGGTTTCCTCGATGTTCCATATATAACAGCTAAATCCAATGACTTCAGGATTCAGTTGATAAAGATCTGTTACGATATTTAAGACCGGGTCCTTTATTGTATATTCTTTGATCTGTATATTGAATTCTGGTGCTGCATAAGCCTTTAAATATCGAATCGCTAAGTTAGTATGTATATACTTAGCATTCAAGGTAGAACAAATAACATTCATAAAAAAACTCCTTTACATAAATGAAAACAATATATTATTATAACTTATTTTAGACCAAAAGAATAGGAAGCAAACAATCAAAAAGCCCTTGCAGGCTGAGCATGAGCTTTCGTGTATTGTTCAAATTAAGGAATCATATTTTTTAGGATAGAGTAGAAGTTAGATGCAGATTTTTTTAAAGTCTGTATAATAAAGATGCGTCCAAATTACGAAATGGTTGTTAGGGGCTGGATGGGTGAATTATAAAAAGATTAAACCAAAGAAGATATATGAAGAAGTAGCAGAAGCTATTTATGAAATGATTCGAACGGGTCAAGTAAAACCTGGTGAAAAACTTGATTCAGTACAACAGCTGGCGGAAAATTTTCAAGTGGGGAGGTCTGCCATTCGCGAAGCATTAACCTCATTAAGAGCGATGGGCCTCATTGAAATGAAGCAAGGAGAAGGTACATTTGTAAATGAGTTTGAAACAGATCAAATAACCTTTCCACTATCAACAGCTATGTTAATGAATAAAGAGGATATAGCTCAATTATTAGAGGTTCGTAAGATAATTGAAATAGGTACAGCAGCTGCAGCTGCTAAAAAGAGAACCAATCAGCAGCTCATAACTATGGAGAGAGCATTGGAAGAAATGAAATATGCAAATGGGGATGAGGAACTCGGTGAAAAAGCTGATTTACAATTTCATCTTGCTTTGGCAGATGCA
Organism: Bacillus sp. ISL-77; assembly: GCF_018613105.1. Taxonomy (NCBI): domain Bacteria; kingdom Bacillati; phylum Bacillota; class Bacilli; order Caryophanales; family Bacillaceae; genus Bacillus; species Bacillus sp. ISL-77. Next base: position 62,369 of record NZ_JAGGQY010000032.1, on the reverse strand, counting down.
GCACAGAACCCACTGCTGCTTAGCTTAATGAATCATGTTTCTGGATTAATGGAAGAAACAATGAAGGAAACTAGGAGAGTATGGCTTTTTTCTAAGCAAACAACGGTAGAACGTCTTTATAATGAACATATTGCTATTTATGAAGCAATAAAAGAGCAAGATGTAGATAAAGCTAGCAAGTTTATGCTTATTCACTTAGAAAATGTTGAGGCTCTCCTACAAAAATATTTTCAATCCACCAATTTATCTAGGTAGTATTTTGGCGAAAGTATTATTAAAAACATGTGGCTCCAATTTATTAGGAACGCATGTTTTTTTAATAGCTCTGTTAAAGTTAATTGTTGATTTTGGCACTATGTTGATTGGAGCGGAAATCAACATAGTGCCAAAATCAAAATAGCCTTTAAATAATAATTTTTTTTTGAAAGCACTTTCTTTACAGCGTGTTTTTTTGTATTGTAGTAAGGTAGATATTAATTAATATATATTTTTCATTCAAGTCATCTGATGACCAGTTCACCTGTATGATTTGAAGATAATCAGATATTTAGGAGAGGAAGACAAACATGAAGGTTACACTTTTTGCGACTTGTATTGTAGATATGTTTCAAAGTAATGTAGGGAAAGCAACAGTAGAATTGCTGGAAAGGCTTGGATGTGAAATAGATTTTCCTGAATCCCAAGTATGCTGTGGACAGCCATCGTATAACAGTGGTTATGTTAAAGAATCAAAAGAAGCAATGAAGCGTATGATTGATACTTTTATAGATGCCGAGTACATTGTATCTCCATCCGGTTCCTGCATCACAATGTTCCACGAATATCCACACATATTTAAGGGCGACCCTGTTTGGGAACCAAAAGCAAAAAAATTGGCGAAAAAGTCATTTGAACTTACACAATTTATTGTAGATGTCATGAAAATTGAAGATGTTGGTGCCCGTTTTGAAGGAAGTGTAACATACCATACCTCTTGTCACATGACGAGATTGTTAGGAGTTAAAAAAGCTCCTATGATTCTATTAAGCAATGTAAAAGGCCTTAAGTTTACTGAATTGCCTGGAAAGGAACAATGCTGTGGTTTCGGCGGAACTTTTTCGGTTAAAATGGCACAAATCTCAGAGCAAATGGTCGATGAAAAAGTTCGCCATGTTGAAGAAACCGGTGCTGAATACCTTATCGGTGCTGATGCAGCATGCTTAATGAATATCGGTGGACGGATAGATCGAGTAGGAAAGCCAATCAAAGTACTGCATATTGCTGAGGTATTAAATAGCCGTGGATAGTTATTTACTTGCTTAATAAATTTACTTGAGTGGAGGAATGGTCGTATGTCAATGAAGATTAGCACGGATCAATTTAAAGAACGTGTTGATAAAGGGATCCATGATGACTTCATGCGGGGTGCCGTTGCAGGAGCACAGGACGGTATGGGCGTAAAAAGGCGTGTTGCAACAGAAGAATTAGGAAACTGGGAAGAGTGGCGCTCACATGGGGAAGAAATTCGTCAACATGTGTTAGAGCACTTAGATTATTACTTAGAGCAATTAAGTGAAAATGTAGCTAAGCGGGGTGGGCATGTATTTTTTGCTCAGACCAAGGAAGAAGCTAATGATTATATTCGTGAAATAGTTAAGAAAAAAGAAGCAAAGAAAATTGTTAAATCCAAATCAATGGTAACAGAGGAAATCAGCTTAAATGCAATGCTGGAACAAGAAGGCTGTGAGGTAATTGAAACGGATCTAGGCGAATACATTCTTCAAGTTGATGATCATGATCCGCCATCTCATATTGTCGTGCCCGCCCTGCATAAAAATAAAGAACAAATTCGTGACGTGTTTACTGAAAAGCTTGGTTATAAAAAGACTTCAAAACCAGAAGAATTAGCCTGGCATGCACGTGAAATGCTTAGGAAGGAATACCTATCAGCCGATATTGGTATAACCGGATGTAACTTTGCAGTGGCAGAGACCGGGTCTTTTAGTTTGGTGACGAATGAAGGAAATGCTGATTTAGTTACCGCGTTACCAAAAACACAAATTACCGTCATGGGTATGGAAAGACTTGTCCCTACCTTTGAAGAGATGGAAGTTCTTGTTAGTTTATTAACGAGAAGCGCCGTAGGGCAAAAATTAACCAGTTATATTACCGTGTTAACAGGACCAAAAGAAGCGTTGGATACGGATGGTCCGGAGGAATTCCACCTTGTCATTGTCGATAATGGCAGATCCAACATTCTTGGCGGGGAATTCCAGTCGGTATTGCAATGTATCCGTTGTGCTGCTTGTATTAATGTATGCCCAGTGTATCGTCATGTGGGCGGACACTCCTACGGCTCGATCTATTCTGGCCCAATAGGTGCGGTCCTGTCTCCTTTATTAGGTGGATATGACGAATTCAAAGAATTGCCTTACGCATCAACTCTATGTGGTGCTTGCACTGAGGTATGCCCGGTAAAAATACCGTTACATAACCTTCTCCACAAACACCGTGAAAACATTGTCGAAAAAGAAGGAAAAGCACCTATTTCCGAGAAACTGGCGATGAAGGCTTTTGGTTTAGGGGCAGCATCACCACTCTTATACAAGCTTGGTTCGAAAATGGCACCAGCTGCAATGAACCCGTTTACGGTTGGAGAGAAAATATCAAAAGGGCCAGGTCCATTAAAGGCTTGGACAGATATTCGTGAGTTTCCGGCACCAAATAAAGAGCGATTCAGAGATTGGTTTAAAAACCGTGAAAAAGGAGGCAAATAATCATGGTAGGGACGATTCAAAATCGGGATAAATTTTTAAATCAAATTGCCGACCGCCTTGAACGCCCACGAATTTCCTCTGCGGTTGAAAGGCCGACTTGGAAATTCCAGCCCCAATATGAGGTGTTAAAGGATGCTACTCAGGACGATTTGTTAGAGGTATTAACAGAACAATGTAAGAAAATCCATACAAACCTCTATGTAACTGACAGCAAAGATTTAGCAACTACGCTTAACAAAGTGGTTTCAGGCTATGGTGGCGGCCCAATTGTAACCTGGAAAGATGAGCGCTTTTCTCAGTGGGGGCTGGATCCGCTATTTAAGCAAGAATGGCCTAGCCGGAAAATGGAAGTATTTGAATGGAATCACACCAAAGGGAAAGAAAATATCGCGAAAGCGGAAAAGGCTAATGTCGGGATTACCATAAGTGAAATAACACTTGCAGAATCCGGCACGGTGGTTTTGTTTAGCGATGAGAATAAAGGAAGAACAGTTAGCTTTTTACCAGCAACCTATATTGCACTTGTACCGAAAAGCACTTTAGTTCCACGGATTACGCAAGCTGCTCAAAAGATGAGGGAGATTCACAAGAAAACGGGGCATGTTGCTTCATGCATCAATTTTATTACCGGACCAAGTAACTCTGCGGATATTGAATTGAATCTAGTAGTTGGTGTCCATGGGCCAGTAAAAGCTTCCTATATTGTTATTAACGATCTTTAAACAAATGAAATGGTCTGTATCCTGAAATGGTTGCAGATCATTTTTTTTATAATCTGTTATACAACATAAAATCACCTGTTATATAATTATGAAAGCTCTTTAAAGTCATATATGGTAACCCTTATTCAATAAAAATTTTATGTGTTTCAAAATAATAATCGTTATGTTTGACTTTTATCACAGCTTAATAAAAATAGTTGTCTTACAATAGTTTTTGGGAAGTTAAATTTTTATGTCTATTTCGTGTTATTTTATTGAACGAAGTTAGGGAGGGACATTATGTCTATTTTACCGAAAAAAAATGAATTAGGATTTTTTGAAATCCGTCTTGAATCAATTGGGGGGCTGGGAGCTAACCTTGCTGGAAAAATGTTAGCGGAGGCTGGTGTTTTAAGTCTTGGCTTGAAAGGATCCAATTTTTCATCCTACGGCTCTGAGAAAAAAGGGTCTCCAGTAAAGAGTTTCATTCGCTTTTGTGAATCAGATGTAGAAATTAGAGATCATAGTCCAATTGAACAACCACATATTGTTGGTGTTTTCCATGAAGCCTTATATAGAACGGTTGATGTTGTTAGCGGTTTGAATGCTGATAGTATAGTCTTAGTAAATACAGCAAGGGATTTTGATGAAGTTAAAACGGATTTACAATTAGATTATGGTACACTAGCGATTGTTGATGCCCTACAGATAGCCGTAGAGGAAAAAACTAAAGTAAATACGGCAATGCTAGGAGCATTATATCGTATTTGTGATTTTCTAGATCCTGAATCCATGAGAGACGTGATTCGGAAAACGTTTACGAAGAAATACCCGCATCTTGTTGAACCAAATATCCGCACTTTTGACCGCGGTTATAATGAGGTTCAATTTAAAACATATGAAGTGCCAGAAGGGGCTGAAGGAAAAGCCTTCACACGCCCACTTCCACAGCTTGGATACATGACTCAGGAAATCGGTGGTGTCATGGTTTCTCAAGCAAATAGTATTTTAAAAGATTTAAGTGGTTCACGCCAAGGATTCCTTCCGGAGTTCCAACAAGACAAATGTATTCACTGTGCTGCATGTGACAACGTTTGTCCTGACTTTTGCTTCGTTTGGGAAGAAGGAGAAGATAAGCGTGGAAGAAAACAAATGTTCCTTCAAGGTATTGATTACCAATACTGTAAAGGCTGCCTGAAATGCGTGGAAGCATGCCCAACCGACGCACTCGGTGATCTTCGTGAAATGCTTGGGTATGCAGATAATAACCGCGTAAAGCAAAACTTTCCTTATATTGCAGGAGGAATCCAATAATGGCTATTTTAGAAGATAAATTAACAACAAAAGGTGTAGCAGAACAAATTTCTACTTTTGAATCTGGAAATGAAATGGCTGCTATGGCGGCAGCACAAATCAATTATCATATTATGGGATATTTCCCAATTACACCTTCAACCGAGGTTGCTCAATTTTTAGATCAAATGAAAACGTGCGGGGAGCATGATATTAAACTGATTCCTGCCGATGGCGAGCACGGTTCAGCAGGTATTTGCTACGGTGCTGCGGCAACTGGTGCACGTGTTATCAATGCAACCAGTGCAAATGGATTCTTATATATGCTTGAACAAATGCCTGTCCAATCAGGGACTCGTTTTCCAATGGTTATGAATCTAGTTACTCGTGCCGTCAGTGGTCCGCTCGATATTCGTGGCGATCACTCGGATCTCTATTATGCATTAAATACAGGCTGGGTAATCTTAACAGCAAAAACACCGCAAGCTGTATATGATATGAATATTATGGCGCTTAAAATTGCCGAACATTCAAAGGTTCGCTTACCAGTTATTGTTGCTTATGATGGCTTCTTTACATCCCACCAAAAGCGTCGAGTGGAATTCTTTAAGGACCGTAGTGTTGTACAGCAATTTGTAGGTGAATGTCCAACCGATTACAACTTTGTTAGAGACTTGAGGAAGCCAGTAACGATTGGTGCTCATATGAGTGGTGATGATTTCATTAACAATCACTACCAACAATCAGAAGCAATGTACAATGCTGGTGAGGTATTTAAGGAAGTGGCTGCGGAATATGCTAAGCTTTCTGGAAGAGAATATCCAGTTCTAGATTTATATAAAATGGAAGATGCTGATGTAGCATTATTCCTATTAAACTCTGCGGCAGAATCTGCTAAAGATGTAGTGGATCAACTTCGTGCAAAAGAGATTAAAGCAGGTGTAATTAGCCCGAATATTATCCGTCCATTCCCTGCAAAGGAAATTCGTGAAGCCCTAAAGAATGTAAAATCATTATTAGTTGGGGAACGTGCGGATTCTTACGGAGCAAATGGTCCTAACCTTACACATGAAGTGAAATCTGCACTACAAGATGACAAAGACAACAAGACGATCGTGTTAAGCCGCGTATTTGGTCTCGGCGGTAAGGATTTCTATGCAACTGATGCACAGGCTTTCTTTGATATGGCACTTGATGCAAAGGAAAAAGGCTATGCTGAAAAGCCATTTGATTACTATGGTCATATTCCAGGTAATCCTGAAAAAATCCTTAAGCCTGTTATTTTGCCACAGCACGGGGATGTTTTTAAAACAGGGTTAATTGATGTGAAAATGGATGAAGAAACCAATAAATTAAAGGTGAAAATCCCGCCGTTACGTGCTTTAACTGGTAAACCGAAACGGATTGCCTCCGGTCACGGGGCATGTCCAGGGTGCGGAATTTTTGCTGGACTCGAGTTATTCTTTAAAGGGATTGAGGGAGACATTGTTACTCTATTCCAAACGGGATGCGCTTATGTAACAACAACATCTTATCCTAGCACCTCCCATAAGCAAACGATGATGCACAATTTGTTCCAAAACGGTGCCGCAACGCTTTCAGGTACTGTTGAAGCATTCATGGAATTAAAACGTCGCGGCGAAATTGAAGTATCGGATGACGCCACATTTGTTATGATTACTGGTGATGGTGGTATGGATATTGGTATGGGTTCAGCGATTGGTACTGCTCTTCGCGGACATAAACTGATTATGCTTGAATATGATAATGAGGGCTACATGAATACAGGCTCACAAATGTCTTATTCAACACCACTGGGTCATATGACAAGTACATCGGGAGTTGGAAAAGCACAGCGAGGAAAAGCCTTCCACCATAAGGATACTCCGCAAATTATGGCTGCTACTAATATTCCTTATGTGTTTACCGGTTCGGAAGCCTTTCCACAGGACTTAGTTAAAAAAGGTGCAAAAGCACAATGGTACGCACAAAATGTTGGAACAGTATATGGAAAACTTCTCATCACATGCCCACTAAACTGGAAATCTGATGACCGTTTTGGTGCAAAAATTATCGAAGCTGCTGTAGATTCTTGCTTCTTCCCGCTATATGAAGTAGAACAAGGTGTTACAACCATAACTTACAATCCAGAAGAGAAGAACAAACGAATTCCACTTTCTGATTGGTTAAAATATATGGGGAAAACAAAACACCTACTTAAAGATGAAAACAAGCCAATGCTAGAAGAATTTGAAGCAGAAGTTGAGAAAAGATGGCAAAGACTCAAAGCAAAGAATGAAAATCCTATGCTGTAAAAAAAAGCAAATCAAAAAAACACATCCTTTGGGAAGTGTCAGATTGTCGAGAAAGGGTATTTTTTCTCGGCAATTTTTTATTTTGTCTGAGTCTAACCTACCTATTTTTCATTAAATATTTGTGCCTGCTAATTGACCTGTTGAAAAACCAATATATTTTAACTTGACTAGAAAAGCAATCCGAGTTGGATTGCTTTTTCTATATTAAAGTGTTTCTTTTACAGTTGCTATGAAAGCAGTAAGATTTTTGATTTCTTTTCGTTGTTTGATTAGGACTTTCCCAAGACCTAGTGTTTTCTGTTTTGCAGTGAATCTAGTTTGAGCATCCTCGATCCCATCTAAATCAGCAACATGAGCAAGACCAATTGTCCTTCTGATTAATTCGCAGCCGGCAAAGCCGATCGAGTCCTCAAAAAACTTAGTTAAATTATAGTTTAGAAAGGTAGAGGATTTAGCGTAATCGTCTTTATTCTCCGTATTCCATAATAGTGTAAATTGATCCTCAAATACACTCCATACCGTTTCAATATGATTGAGGAAAAGATCACGTTCTTCAACATTTGCTATTACCTGGAAGAGAAGATTTGCAATTACTTGGCCGATATCAAATCCAGCTGGTCCGTAGAAAGAAAATTCGGGATCGATTACTTTTGTTTCATAATTATCGGCAAAAACACTTCCGGTATGAAGATCACCATGGAGGAGAACTTCAGCCTCTGTTAAAAAGCATTTCTTCAAAATATTTACATGAAACTTTAGTTCATCATCCTGCCAAAGCTCTTCGACGACAGGACGCAGTCCTTCCTCGAAATCGTTGGTTTCTGCATCAATAAAAGGATCGGTGAAGATTAAATCTTCAGTTATTTTGCAAAGCTCGGGATTGATAAACTGTTGTACATATTCCTTTTTTACGGAAGGGGTTAATCCGTAATCAGAAGTGTAAAATAATGTTTTTGCAAGATATTCACCTAGATGCTTTGAAATTAATGGATAGGTTTCTCCTTTGATAAAGCCAGTTCTTGCGATTGAAAGATGGGAAAGGTCCTCCATTACGGTTACAGCTAGGACATCATCTGTGAAAAAAACTTGGGGCACATAATCTGGAGCAATCTGTCCGAAAATTTTTAAGGCATCCGCTTCAATCTTTGCTCTTTTCAAAGTTAATGGCCAGCTTTCGCCAACTACCTTTGCATAAGGGAGAGCTTGTTTGATAATAACACTTTTTCCATCTAATTCTTCAACAATATGAAAGACTAGATTGAGATTCCCATCGCCAATCTCCTTGCAGGAAAGTTTTGCATGCTGGTCAAAAATTTTCAATTCAAGTGCCAGTTCAACTGCACTCTCGTTTGTTAAAGGCTGGTATGTTTTTTGTTTTAGTAGACTCATTATGGTTCCTCCTCGTTTTTGGGAGGCTTAATTATGCACGCAGGCACTAAAAAAGCCTCTTTCTCATCTGAAAGAGGCTGATAGACAATATTGTCTGTCGCACCTCTTATCTCTCAGAAAGATAATCCTTCTGTTGGAATTAGCACCGTGCCTTAAAGGGGGATCCCCGGCGCAAAAAGCGCCCCATTTCAATGGGTTTCCGGTCGGTTGCTGGGCTTCAAAGGGCCAAATCCCTCAGCCAGCTCATGATAAGAGAAAATCTATTTAACTGGTAAAAATCATATCAGTAACAAAGAGAAAGTGTCAATATTTTTTGAAAATTATTATTTATAGAATTCTGGTTTTCTATCCGTGAAAATAGGAATTTGCTTACGGACCTCCTTGACTATGTCCATCTCAATTTCAGCCGATAGGATTTCTTCCTTCATTCCAGCCTCAGCAATAACCTCACCCCACGGGTCAATAATCATCGAGTGACCAGCAAAATGGTTATTCGGGTCATTTCCAGAACGGTTACAGGCAATTACATAACATTGATTTTCAATTGCTCTTGCAATTAAAAGGGCCCTCCAGTGGGACAATCTAGGTGCAGGCCATTCGGCCACAACAAACAGTGCTTCTGCACCTTCGGATGTGTGAGCGCGTATCCACTCTGGAAACCGGATATCATAACAGATAGCCCCAGCAAAATGGTGATTATCAAGTTGAAAAAGTCCCTTCTCGGCGCCAGGCTCTAAGAAAACATGCTCATTCATGAGTTTAAAAAGATGTAGTTTACTATACTGGTGTACAAGCGTGCCATCTTTATTGATGATGAGGAGAGTATTTTTTACTCCTGTTTCTTCACGGTTCGCAACTGAGCCGCCAACGAAATGAACCTGATTTTGTTGTGCTGCTTTTCTGAGAAATTCAATCGTTTGTACTGCTTTTGGGTCTGCAATTTCATTCAGGCGCGTCAAGTCATATCCCGTTGTCCATAGTTCCGGAAGGACAATGATATCGGGTTGTTCAGTCAGTGCATTTTCAATGAGTCTTTCGGCAGTTTGGTAGTTTTTATTGGGATCACCGAAGACGATATCCATTTGCAGACATGAAATTTTTAATTTCACGAATCTTCACCTCGTTTGAAATTTCGGAATTTTTTCTTTACAAGCCGTTATAAAAGTTATATCATTTGTGACTAGAATTTCACAATGATTCTTATAAAAAATTAAGCAGGTGAGAACAATGAAGCAATTTCCTCCATCAGAATTATTAACTAGTCTTCCGAAGCAATTTTTTGCTTCACTTGTTAAAAAAGTAGGGGAATATATTTCACAAGGGTTTGATGTGATTAATTTAGGGCAAGGCAACCCTGATCAGCCAACGCCTTCTCATATTGTTAAAAAACTTCAAGATGCAGCAGCGAATCCATTAAATCATAAATATTCTCCTTTTCAGGGACATCGTTATTTAAAACAGGCTGCCGCTGATTTTTATTTAAGAGAATATGGAGTGACCATTGATCCGGATAAAGAAGTGGCGATTTTGTTTGGGGGTAAAGCAGGACTTGTCGAAATTCCTCAATGCATATTAAATCCGGGGGATACCATCCTTGTACCTGACCCCGGTTACCCGGATTATTGGTCTGGGGTTGCTCTTGCAAAAGCTGAAATGGTTACGATGCCGTTACGAGAGGAAAATAACTTTCTACCGGATTATTGCGAACTGGATAAGTCTGTTTTATCAAAAGCAAAGTTAATGTTCCTCAATTATCCTAATAATCCAACAGGAGCTACAGCTACTCATGAATTATTTAATGAGACTATTAAGCTAGCTAGAGATCATGATATTTGTGTTGTTCATGATTTTGCCTATGGTGCTATTGGTTTCGATGGTGAAAAACCAATAAGTTTTATGCAGGTTGAAGGGGCTAAAGAGGTTGGGATAGAGATATATACTTTATCAAAAACCTTTAATATGGCAGGCTGGCGTGTTGGTTTTGCTGTTGGGAATGAGAGTGTGATTTCTAGCATTGAACTTTTACAGGACCATCTTTATGTTAGTTTATTTGGAGCTGTACAAGAGGCAGCGGCTGAGGCTTTAATGGGCCCTCAGGATTGTGTACGGGAACTAAACGATCTTTATGAGCGAAGACGTAATGTATTGATTGATGGGCTTCGTTCATTGGGATGGAAGGTCACCGCGCCAAAGGGTTCCTTTTTCGCGTGGCTCAAAGTTCCTGAGGGCAAAACATCTGAGGAATTTGCTAACATTTTACTCGAACAAGCACATATCATGGTTGCACCGGGAATTGGCTTTGGAGAATTTGGAGAAGGATATGTCCGTGTTGGGTTATTAACATCAGAACAACGATTAGCCGAAGCTGTTGAAAGAATTAGTCGTTTGGAAATATTCTGTTAAATCGATTGACATTTTATATTTTTCTTGAGATAATGCAAATTAAAGTTAAACAACATTAAAAACTTTATAAAATACGAATCGTTTTCTTATCAAGAGCAGGCGGAGGGAAAAGCCCGATGAAGCCCGGCAACCGACTTAAACCAGTTTTAGGCACGGTGCTAATTCTTGCAGCAACAAGCTGATAGATGAGAAGATGTTAGTTTGCGGCTAACCTCTTCTTTGTTGAAGAGGTTTTTATGTTTTTTGAAAGGACGTGTTTTTGAATGTCTAAAATAATTGCTACATATTTACTGCATGATGAAAAAAAACCAACCAAAAAGGCTGAAGAGATTGCACTTGGATTAACTGTAGGTTCATGGACGAACTTGCCTGAACTAGAGCAAAGCCAATTACGCAAGCATAAAGGCAGTGTGGTATCAGTTGAAACGATACCTGCAGAAAAAGGTGACCAATCTTTAATCCGCATAGCCTATCCAGCGATTAATTTTTCTAATGACCTGCCTGCTATTTTAACAACCGTTTTCGGTAAGCTTTCATTAGATGGAAAAATAAAATTACTAGATTTGCAGTTTGATGATGGATTAAAGAGTCAGTTCCCTGGCCCAAGGTTTGGAATTGAAGGTCTTCGGAAGAAATTAAACGTTTATAATAGACCGCTTTTAATGAGTATCTTTAAAGGAGTGCTCGGTAAAGATCTCGCATTTTTAGTTGAGCAATTAAAGCAACAAGCCCTTGGTGGTGTAGATTTTGTGAAGGATGATGAAATCCTTTTTGAAAATGAGCTGACACCATTTGAAAAAAGAATTGTCGAAGGAAAAAAGGCATTGCAAGAAGTATTTGACCAAACAGGACATCGAACTTTGTATGCAGTTAACCTAACGGGTAGAACATCGCAGCTGAAGGAAAAAGCAAGGAAGGCTGCAGAGCTTGGAGCGGACCTCTTACTGTTTAATGTGTTTTCCTATGGCATAGACGTCCTGCAGGAATTAAGAGAAGACGATGAAATTGCCTTACCGCTTATGGCACATCCTGCAGTTAGTGGTGCTTTTACATCATCTCCAGTTTATGGATTATCCCATTCATTATTGCTTGGAAAGTTGCTTCGTTATGCTGGTGCTGATTTATCGTTGTTCCCATCCCCATATGGAACCCTGGCGTTAGAGAAGACGAAAGCACTGTCGATTGCAAGTGAGTTAACCGTAGAAGATGCCTTTAAAAAGTCATTCCCAGTTCCATCAGCGGGAATTCATCCAGGCTTGGTTCCTTTATTAATTCGTGACTTCGGTAATGATTCTGTCATTAATGCAGGCGGAGGGGTCCATGGCCATCCAGAGGGTGCACGCGGAGGGGGCCTTGCGTTCCGTCAAGCGATTGATACCAATCTTAAAGGAAAGTTATTAGCCGAAGGTGCAAAACAGCATCCTGAGCTCCATACGGCACTAAAACTATGGGGTAATGCAGAGGTGACCGTATGACAAAACCAGTGATTTTTTGTGATTTTGACGGAACGGTAACTGAAAGTGATAACATCATTAGCATGATGGAAAAGTTTGCTCCTCAAGGGTGGGAACGGATCAAAGATCAAATCCTCTCACGTGAGATTTCGATCAATGAGGGAGTTGGGAAACTATTCTCCTTATTACCAAGTAGGTTAAAGGATGAACTGACTGAGTTTGCGATTGAAAATGCAAAGATTCGCCCAGGATTTGGAGAGTTTGTTGAATTTGCGCGTGCAAAAGGTATTCCATTTTATATTGTTAGTGGCGGTATTGACTTCTTTGTTTATCCAATCTTGGAGAAATATGGTCCATTTGATGGAGTTTATTGCAATGAATCGGATTTTACAGACGAGAGAATAAAAATTCTATGGCCGAATGAATGTGATTCATTATGTAACAATGATTGCGGATGTTGTAAACCAAGTATTATTCGTAAATTAAACACTCAGGAAAACCGTTTCAAAATTGTTATTGGAGATTCGGTAACCGATCTCGAGGCAGCAAAACATGCGGACTTTGTGTTAGCAAGAGATTTACTTCAGGAAAAATGTGTGGAATGGGGAATCAATCATCAAGGATTTACTTCCTTTTTCGATTGTATCGAGGAGATTAACAAAATAATTGAGGTGGATGAACTAACATGCTAAATGAAAGATGGAACGAATTAGCCGATGTAAAGGATGAGTTAGCTGAGCGTGATTGGTTTATGGGTACTAGCGGTAACCTGGCGATTAAAGTAAGTAATCATCCGCTTCAATTTTTAGTAACAGCAAGTGGAAAGGATAAACGGAAGCGAACAGATGAAGATTTTTTACTCGTTGATGAATTTGGCCGTGCAGTTGAAGAAACACATTTAAAGCCCTCAGCAGAGACACTTCTTCATGTCGAAATTTACCGTCGAACCAATGCTGGCTGCAGTCTCCATGTGCATACGATTGATAATAATGTGATCTCAGAAGTTTATGGTGATAATGGTGAGGTCACATTTAAAGGCCAAGAGTTGATCAAGGCTTTTGATAAGTGGGAAGAGGACGCAGTCTTAACAATACCAATCATTCGGAATGATGCCCATATCCCGACACTTGCCAATAAGTTTTCTGAACATGTTTCAGGAGATACTGGAGCTATCTTGATTCGCAACCATGGAATAACGGTATGGGGGAGAAATGCCTTTGAGGCTAAAAAAATCCTTGAAGCGTCAGAGTTTTTATTCCGCTACCAATTACGCTTACTAGAGCATAAACCATATCAATTGTTTAAACTAGTGTAAAAAATATTAAAAATGAGAGGATGATGAAGAATGGCATATATTACTTTTCAAACCAGAGAAGAGCAAATTCATGAACAAGAAGAGGTTGCAAGCTTTCTGGAGTCGCAGGAAGTTATTTATGAAAATTGGGATATTAGTAAGCTTCCCGCTGAACTAGTAGAAAAGTATCTTTTAAGCGATGAAGAAAAGGCAGAAATTCTAGCTGCATTTGAAGGCGAAATCGCAGATATTTCTGCTAGACGTGGCTACAAAGCGAAAGATGTCATTTCTTTATCAGAAAATACTCCAAATTTGGATGTATTACTGACAAACTTTAAAAATGAGCATCATCATACAGATGATGAAGTTCGTTTCATAGTCAGCGGCCACGGTGTCTTTGTTATCCAAGGTAAAGATGGTGAGTTCTTTGAAGTACATCTCAATCCAGGAGACTTGATTTCTGTACCTGAAAATACAAGGCACTATTTTACCCTTGAAGAAGATCGGAAAGTGGTTGCTGTAAGGATTTTTGTTACCACCGAGGGATGGGTACCTATTTACGAAAAAGAAGAAGTAAATCAATAACAGATACTAAAACTGGCTGCAGATTATTGCAAGCCAGTTTTTTTATTATGTATATAAGTATGGTGAAATAGAATAAAGCGCTTGCAAACTAGATGAATTTTGTCGTAAAAACAAGAATTTATTTGAGGAATTTGTCGAAAAACGAAAGAAATAGAATGTTTTGTCTACTTTTGCGATTGTGTTTACTTTTATAAAAATTCTTGTCATAATTCATCAAGTAGTCTAATTTTTCGTTGTTTACAGTAATAGAGTAAGAGGTAGGGGGATAATTGTGTGCGAGTATAGTAATACCCATAATGAAATGATTGAAGAGATAAAGGCTAAAAGGGAATTAATGATAAATAGCGCCAATACACAGGGATTTACCAATGAGATGACAATAAAATATAGCCAGGAGCTAGATGAATTAATAAATGAGTATCAAAAAGTAATGGACCAAATCTCCAGGCCAAATGAAGAAATTAAATTTGCCTTTAAACAAATGATCATGATTTGGCCGAAGGTTTTAGTCTAATGATAATTATGTAAGAGAGTGATATTTTTTTTTGTTCAACCGATTAGTAAAATAATTACTTATGAAAAAATATCAATAATGTACACCATGACAAGCAACCCCAAGATAAACGCATAGGTGGATACCCGCTCGTTTCCGTCGCCATGGCTTTCAGGAATTAATTCTTTATAAATAATAAATAACATGGCACCAGCAGCAAATGATAGACCATAGGGGACTAGCCCTTGAACAAATGAGGTTAAAAAATACCCTAAAAAGGAAGTAATGATTTCAATGGCTCCAGTTAAGGTTGCAATAATGAAGGCCTTCAGTTTACTAATTCGCTGATTGATTAAAAATAATGCGACAAGTAGGCCTTCCGGCGCATTTTGAAACCCAATTGCTAAAGCAATTAAATTTCCAGTTTCCCCCTGTTCGGATGCATAGCTTACGCCAACTGACAATCCCTCAGGAATATTATGAAGGGTAATTGCAGATATAATTAACAACGCCTTCTCATCAAATTGAATTCCCTTTTTGTTATGCTGTAAGTCAATATGAGGGATATTTTTTTCCAAAAGAGTCAGCACCCATACTCCTAAACAAACTCCTACAAAAAGTGAACCAAAGCCTCCTGTTCTTAATGCCTCAGGGATCAACCCAATCGTAGCAGCTGCCATCATAATTCCTGCACTAAATGCTAATAAAACATCCTTCCAACGATGTGTAATGGAATGAGGAATAAATAGTATAATTAGTGCCCCTGCCCCCGTAGATAACGCCGAAAGAACACTTCCAAAAATAACTTCAGTCATCACACATCTCCTTTCTTGTCCAATTAATCCAAATCAAATATCTACAATATTAGACAGTAGCTGTGATTTTTATCATTGTTTATATCTTAATATTTCATATAGTTATATTAGTACTACTTTATCTAATATTCACATCACGATTAACTACATATCTTACCACAAACTGTAATAACTTCAACTTTTACAAACTACTACTTAGCTACTGCATAAGATTTTTAAGAATATTAAATGATCACTAGTTTTAGGTTAAATCGAGAAAGAAAAAAAGAAAACTATCACTGTTTGGTACTATGCTTGTGTTGCGATTCATATATCGTAAATAAAAGCATTTTTAAACCATAGGAAGCAAACGCTTTCAATAATCTCAGATCATATGGAGGAGGGAAAGTCCTACATGCATATTGTCGTATGTGTCAAACAAGTACCAGATACAAAAATTATTAAAATTAATCCTAAAACCAACACACTCGACCGTCGCAGTGCACCAGCCATCTTGAACCCTTACGATGCCCATGCAGTTCAGGAGGCCGTAAAAATTAGGGAAAAAACAGGAGGTACCATTTCCGTCTTATCAATGGGACCACCGCAAGCGACTGATATTATCAAGAAAAGTGTGGAAATAGGTGCTGATAAAGGATATTTAATTTCTGACCGTGCCTTTGCAGGGGCAGATACACTGGCAACTAGTTATGCGCTTTCGAAAGCTTTAGAAAAAATCAATAAGGAACACCCAGTTGACATGATTATTTGTGGGAAGCACGCGATTGATGGTGATACAGGACAAGTTGGACCTGGTATTGCAAGAAGAATGGATATCCCGCCAATAACTAATGTAATTGAAGTGCCTGAAGTCAATCAGAAAGAAAACACCGTTCTTATTAAACGGAAATTAACCAATGGCTATGAATTGATTCAATCCAATCTTCCATGTTTATTGACGGTTGAAAAAGAAATTAATGAGATCGACTATTCGCCAATGCCGAACATGATTAAAGCGGCAAGGTACGAACCAATTATTTGGGCAGTAAGTGACTTTGAAAATGTAGAACGGTCACAACTTGGACTAAAAGGTTCACCAACCATTGTTGGAAAAATGTTTACGCCACCACGTCCAGAAGGCGGGAAAAGACTAGAGGGTACTAGTGATGAACAGGTTAACCAGCTAATGGCGTTGTTGATGGAGAAAAAGGACCTGTTAACAATCCAATCATCTAAATAATAACGATTATCTTTTGTCATGGGGGGGAATATACATGAATCTAGACGATTATCGGGGAGTCTGGGTATTCATCGAACAAAACGATGGTAAAGTAGAAGGCGTTTCTCTAGAATTACTTGGTGCTGGAAGGAAACTAGCGGATAAATTACAAGTTCCTTTAGCGGGCTTTTTACTAGGCAATGAAGTAAAACCTTTAGCAAATAAAATTATTTCTTATGGTGCAGATATCGTATACTTGGTCGACCACCCTGTATTGAAGAATTACCGTACTGAATCATATATGAAGGGCGTAATGCTCCTCGCTGAAAAATATAAGCCAGAAATTATCCTTTATGGCGCAACACCAAACGGTAAAGATTTAGCTAGTGCCGTAGCAACAGATTTAAACACAGGATTAACTGCGGATACTACAATGCTTGATGTGGATGTTGATAATAGATTACTAGAAGCAAGCAGACCTGCCTTTGGCGGTAATATCATGGCGACAATCCTATGTAAAAAACATCGCCCGCAAATGGCAACCGTCAGACCAAAGGTAATGAAGGCACTAGAACCGGTATCAGGAAGAACAGGTAAGATTATTGAAGAAAAAATATCACTGCAAGAAGAAGACATGCGTACAAAAGTGTTACAAATTGTGAATGACGTAACAAAAAAGGTCAATCTAGCTGATGCACATGTAATCGTCTGTGGAGGAAAAGGAATGGGAGATGTGCAAAACTTCCAGCTCCTTTATGAATTTGCGGAAACGATTGGAGCGACTGTTGGAGGTACTCGTGATGTGGTTGAAGCAGGCTGGATGCCACACCATCTTCAAATTGGCCAAACTGGTGAAACAGTTACACCAAAAATTTATTTTGCTATTGCACTTTCTGGTGCAATTCAGCACGTTGTCGGCATGAAAAATTCTGATTTAATTATCGCTATAAACAAAGATCCAAATGCACCAATTTTTGATGTTGCCACATATGGAATCGTAGGAGATGCTATGGAAATTCTCCCAAAACTTATCGAGGAATTTAAGCAGCTTAGAACTGAAAAAGGTGGTGAAATAAGCTATGCATGAAAAATTTGATGTGATTGTCGTTGGAGCAGGTCCAGCAGGAAGTGCATGTGCCCTCACGTGTGCCAAAAATGGACTAAACGTTTTGCTTATTGAACGTGGAGAATACCCGGGAGCAAAAAACGTAATGGGCGGAGTATTGTACCGCAAACAAATGGAAGAATTAGTTCCTGAATTTTGGAAAGAAGCACCACTTGAGAGACCTGTCATTGAACAGCGCTTTTGGATGATGGATAAGGAATCTGTCGTTCAATTCGGCTATAAAGGTCTTGAATGGGGTATGGAACCATATAATAACTTTACAGTCCTTCGGGCTCAGTTTGACCAATGGTTTGCTAAAAAGGCAGTAGACGCTGGGGCATTACTTATTAATGAAACGGTAGTAACTGAATGTATCGTTGAAAATGGCAAGGTTGTCGGGGTTCGTACCGATCGTCCGAATGGAGAGGTATATGCGGATGTCGTGGTGCTTGCCGACGGTGTTAACTCTCTTCTTTCAAAACAGTTAGGCTTTCATAAAGAATTTCGTCCAGATGAAGTAGCCTTAACAGTAATGGAAGTTGTTAATTTACCAAAAGAAAAAATAAATGACCGTTTTAATTTGGAAGATAACCAGGGTTGTACAATTGAAATCTTTGGTGATTCAACAAAGGGTAATCTTGGAACCGCTTTTGTTTACACGAATAAAGAGAGCTTGAATATCGGAGTTGGTACAACACTGTCGAGCATGATAAAAGCGAAAATCAAGCCATATGAGCTTCTAGACTACTTAAAAACTCACCCCATGGTCAAGCCAATGCTTGCGGGTGGGGAATCTGCTGAGTATCTTGCTCATCTTATTCCTGAAGGTGGTTATCGTTCGGTACCGAAAGTAGCTGGTAATGGAGTTATTGTCGTCGGTGATGCAGCACAGCTAGTAAATGCCATTCATCGTGAAGGTTCGAACATGGCGATGTCATCAGGAAAGATGGCTGCTGAAGCCGTAGTTCAGGCACATAAAAGTGGGGACTTCAGTGAATCAAGCTTAAATAGCTACCGTGACGCGCTTAATAGTAGTTTCATAATGAAGGATTTAGAGAAGTACAAGGATGCTGCACATACGTTTGAGAAATACCCACAATACTTTAATGAATATGTTCCAATGATGAATAAAGCGATGAGCAAATTCTTTACAGTTGATGGGACTCCTAAGCGTGAAAAACAAAAACAAATAATGAAGAGTGTAACTGCGGAAAGAGGAACAATTAGAGTATTGCAAGATATCTATCGTGCTTGGAAGGCGGTGAAATAATGTCAACGAAGAATATCGAGGAAAAACAGTATCTGCTCCGTTTTAAGTGTGATACAAAGTCTCATTTGACCGTGATGGATCATGACGTATGCATGACAAAATGTCCCGATAAAATTTGTACAGTATTTTGCCCAGCGGAGGTTTATAAGTGGGAAGGAACACGGATGCAGGTTGGCTACGAAGGATGCCATGAATGTGGAAGCTGCCGGATCGGCTGCCCATACCAGAACATTAAATGGGAATATCCAAAAGGCGGACACGGGATTGTATTCCGTTTAGCGTAAATTGGAAATAAAAAAGGAGCTGTTTGCGGTTTATGCAAACAGCTCCTTAATTTATGTAGATATTTTAATAATACTATATGTGGGTTATTTCACAAGTGAACGTAAAAAGAAGGTGAAGCAGAAGGTAAGTTTTTAGGGGGTTAGCTTATTTTCTCTAGTATGGTAGCTGAGGAAAGTTTATCGTTTTTGCTGGCTGTGACAAGCGAAGATGCAAATGAGTTCGCATGATCCATTAACTCCATACTCGGTGAGCAATAATATGGTTTTTTCCAATTGAAATCACCTTCACTATCGGCAGGATATATACTTACTTTCCAATGATAGTATATTTTTGACTGTGGGAGTTGTACCCCTTCTACGGCAATAAGCCAATGTGTCGAAGGTGAGTTAGGGTAGTGTGCTGCGGATTCCTGTAAGGAAACTAGGTCATTTACACCAATGGGTATTAATGCCTTTTGATAAAAGTCGTGATAATTTGGGGTTTTCATATTTTTTTCCCTCCCTTTTATGTTCTATCTCTATTATATGAAACATTTAAACTTTTTTTGTGTGATAAATGTTAAAATTTTTAAAAAAATTAACGAGTTTTCATGAAACTGTCAAAAATTCATAACCTATTTGCTGCATTAATTACAAAAGTAAAAGAATTTAAAGCAGCATTGGACCCTCATTCAGAAAGAGAAGAAGGCGTTCTTTTTCCTATGATGGGTGTATATATCGGGACGACATCTGGACCAATAGCTGTTATGGAATATGAACATGATCAGGCAAAAGCAAATATTGGAGAATTTCTTGGAAAAGCAGAAAGTGGTCTTGTATCTACGGAAGAAACGAAAAAAACAGCTGAACTAATTCAAAATGCCTACTTTATCTTAACAGAGCATTTCTCCAAAGAGGAAAATGTTTTGTTCCCAATGGCTGAAAGAATGCTTACAGAAGAGGAAAAGGAAGAATTATACCGTAAAATCCAAGACATAAAATAAAGGATGGGCCTCTGGCCCATCCTATTTTACTTTTGATTCCATTCTTTAACCTTTTGGTCAGTTGGAAGGAGAAACGCAATTAAGCCTAAAATCGGAAGTACACCGAGCCATGTAATCATCGACTGTAATCCAATCCAGTCTGCTATATAACCGAGTCCTACAGAACCAATTGCACCCATTCCAAACGCAAGTCCTACTGTTAATCCAGACATCGTCCCAATTTTCCCCGGGACTAATTCCTGTGCATATACTACCGTTACAGAAAAACTAGTCATTAAAATAAACCCAGTAAGTATTAAGAAAATAAATGCCAACGTTGGTGGTACCTGTGGAATTAAAATTGAAAAAGGAATCGTTGCTAACATTGAAAAGGAAATGATTGTTTTTTTACCAAACCGATCTGAAAGAGGACCTCCAAAAAAAGTACCGACGGCACCGGAAACTAAAAAAGCGAACAGGAATAATTGTGATTGCTTAATCGTAAGGGCATATTCTTTTATCGCATAAAAGGTATAAAAGTTGGTAATTCCAGAAGAATACCAAGTCCTTGCAAAAATTAATAATAAAATCAATGCTAAGGTATTTTTTACCTCTTTAGTTATTGCTACATTGTTAGATGAGCTAGATCTCTTTTTCTTTAGTATATTTGGGGAAGCTATCAACCTGTGATTATACCAATTTGCAATATAAATTAATAAAATCACAGCTAGTGCTGCCACAATCGTAAACCAGGATGCACCAATCTGCCCCAATGGAACCAATATTAGTGCAGTTATCAGTGGAGCCAATGCTTGACCCGTGTTTCCACCGACCTGATAAATCGACTGTGCCAGTCCGCGTCGATTTCCTGCAGCCATATACGCAACCCGGGAACCTTCCGGGTGAAATACTGCTGAACCAAGACCGATGAAAAGGACTGACAAGACAATTAGTCCAAAGTTTGAAGCGAACCCTAATCCAAGAATACCGACTAACGTGAAAGTCAGTCCGATCGGCAGTGCGAAAGGCATTGGTTTCTTGTCAGTTATGTAGCCGACCATTGGCTGCAAAACAGATGAGACCATATTTAGGGAAAAAGCAATGATTCCAAGCTGGGTAAAACTTAGCCCCATTGATTTTTCTAAAATAGGGAACATGGCTGGCACCACAGCTTGAATTGCATCATTCAATAAATGGCACAATCCAATAATAAAAAGAATTTTATACATGGTTGATTCAGAAGACTTTGGAGCCTTTGCAGGTAAAACAGCTTGTGAACTCATAATAATCCCTTCTTTATTAAAAATACTAAATTTTTTTATAACCATATCTTACTACCGAACCATAAAAATAAGAAATATTTTATTTTTTATTTATTTTATAGGCTCTGTCAAACTTGGCCGTTGATTTCCGCTCCAAGCGCTTCGCTTTCCGCGGGCGGTCCGGGGAGCCTCCTTGGCGCTAAGCCCCTGCGGGGTCTCCCCTGCCCCGTCCTCCCGCAGGAGTCTTCGCGCCTTCCGCTCCAATCAACGTATGCTTTAAATCAACAATGACCTTTAACAAAGCCATTTAATAAAAAAATTCCTATCATGCATCTATTTCACTTGGATACGAAATATTCCTGATTTTTTTAGGGTGAATTGACATTTCTTAAAAATTTTTTTATAATAATCTTGAAATCAAGATATTTTATTCATATTGATACCTCAAAGTAAGTCTAATTTATAAACCTAAAAGGATGAGTTTTTTATGGAAAATAATTCAACTGCTAATTCATTAAAGCTTTTTATAGTCCTTTCAAGAGCGTATAAAGCAATTAACGAGCATGTAAATAAAGTGATCCAGGCCAGTGGTTTAAATCCAACTGAATTTGCAGTTTTGGAGCTCCTTTACCATAAAGGTGACCAGCCAATGCAGCAAATAGGCGGGAAAATATTACTTGCAAGCGGAAGCATTACTTACGTGGTCGACAAACTTGAACAAAAAGGGATGTTAAGAAGAATTGCCTGTCCGAAGGACCGACGAGTCACTTATGCACAAATAACTGAAGATGGGAAAATGTTTATTCAGGATATTTTTCCTGAACATGCTGAGCAAATTGATAAACTCATGTCATCACTGACTGAAACTGAAAAACTGGAAGCAATTGACCTGTTGAAAAAACTAGGGTTGCCTGCTGGTAAGTTCTAATACGGCCATTGGGTCGTATTTTTTTTGTAGTTAGGAATGTTAGTGGATAGTATATAATAAAATAGATTGGAATATTAGCAAAGTATAAAAGGGGATGGTTCAATGGGGTTTGAGAACTATACATACATACGTCCGGATTTAGATGAGGTAACAGAAAAATTTCATTTGGCACTTGAGAGCCTAAAAAATGCAGAATCAGTTGAAAAGCAAAGCAGGGTCATGAATGAGATTAATAAGCTAAGAAATGATCTAGGTACGATGTTCAACCTTTGTTATATTCGTCATTCTATTGATACAAATGATGAGTTTTATAAGGATGAACAAGATTTTATGGATGAAATCCAGCCTGAAGTTGAAGGGTTAGTAACTAAGTATTATCAAGTGCTTGTAAATTCTAAGTTCCGTCCTGAATTAGAAGAGAAATGGGGAAAGCAGCTATTTGCCCTGGCTGAAGGACAACTTAAAACATTTAAACCTGAAATTGTGCCCTTACTTCAGAAGGAAAATCGCCTATCAACGGAATATACGAAGCTAATGGCTTCGGCAAAGATAGAATTCGAAGGGGAAGAGAGAACATTAGCACAATTAGAACCATTCGCGCAGTCGACTGACAGAAAAATGAGAAAACGAGCCAATGAAGCGAAATTTGGTTTTATGGTTGAACACGAAGCAGAGTTTGATCGAATTTATGATGATCTGGTGAAAGTAAGGACAGAAATTGCTGAGTCACTTGGATTTAATAACTTTGTTGAACTTGGTTATTACAGAATGATGAGAACAGATTATAATGCTGAGATGGTCGCCAATTTCCGTAGTCAAGTACAGGATTTCATTGTTCCGATTGCCACAAAATTAAAAGTACGTCAACAAGAAAGAATCGGACTGGATAAATTAAAGTACTATGATGAAAGCTTTAATTTTCAATCTGGTAATGCCACTCCAAAAGGTACTCCGGAATGGATCATAGAAAATGGACAAAAAATGTATGAAGATCTTTCAGAAGATACGGGGGCATTTTTTCGCTATATGCAAGATAATCATTTGATGGATCTTGTTGCCAAGAAGGGTAAAGCTGGCGGAGGCTACTGTACGTTTATAGAGAATTATAAAGCACCTTTTATTTTTTCTAATTTCAACGGAACGTCCGGGGATATTGATGTCCTGACACATGAGGCAGGTCATGCTTTCCAAGTGTATTCAAGCCGTCATTTTGAGATTCCCGAATACGCATGGCCAACCTATGAAGCATGTGAAATTCATTCGATGAGTATGGAATTTTTCACATGGCCATGGATGGACTTGTTCTTTAAGGAAGACACCGATAAATACAAGTTTTCACATTTAAGTGATGCCCTATTATTCTTGCCATATGGGGTTTCGGTTGATGAATTTCAACATTGGGTCTATGAAAACCCAGAAGCTACTCCAAAAGAGCGTAAGCTCCAGTGGCGTGAAATTGAGAAAAAATATTTGCCGCATAAAGATTATGACGGAAATGAATACCTAGAGAATGGCGGCTTCTGGCAGCGCCAAGGGCATATCTATAATTCGCCATTTTACTATATTGATTATACGCTCGCCCAAATTTGTGCTTTCCAATTCTGGAAGCGTTCAAGAGAGAATCAAGATGAAGCTTGGGCAGATTATGTGAAGCTTTGTAAGCTAGGCGGGAGTATGTCATTCACAAAGTTAGTCGAGGCAGCAAATCTAATCTCTCCTTTTGAAGTTGGTTGTGTAGAGTCAGTTGTGGGTGTAATTGATGATTGGTTAAAATCTGTGGATGATAAAAATCTATAGTTAAATGAAAAAAGCGAAGCCGTTCAAGAAATGGCTTCGCTTTTGACCTATTTAAGAGAAGTTACTTTAGAAACTACTTTGAGCTGATTTTCTTCAACAACGGCAGATAATTTTTTAGTATCTGGTTCCTCTAAGATAAAATCAGCAATTTTATCTTCAAGTTCTTCTTGGATTACGCGGCGGAGCGGGCGTGCCCCAAATGCGGGGTGGTACCCAAGCATAGCTAGTTTTTCTTTTGCTTCTGTTGTAATGGTTAATTCAATCTTTTGCTCAGTAAGTGTTTCTTGTAATTCACTAATCATTAAATCGACAATATAGAGGATATGCTCTTTACCGAGTGAATTGAATTCAATGATACTATCGAAACGATTCAAGAATTCTGGCTTAAAGAAGCCGCCTAACGAGTCAAGTATACTTGCTTCTTCGATCGCCTCTGTTGTACCAAATCCAACATGAACTGTCTTGTGGCCCACACCAGCATTGCTTGTCATAATGATAACAGTATCCTTAAAGCTGACAATTCTTCCTTGACTGTCTGTGAGTCGGCCATCTTCAAGAATTTGCAGGAACAGATGCTGGACATCTGGATGTGCTTTTTCAATTTCATCTAATAAAATAATGCTATATGGATTTCTCCTCACTTTTTCGGTTAGCTGTCCGGCCTCTTCATGACCTACATAGCCAGGAGGTGAGCCGATTAATTTGGAGACGCTGTGTTTTTCCATGTATTCGCTCATATCAAGACGGATCATCGAATCCTTAGAACCAAATAATTCCTCAGCAAGCGTTTTGGTTAACTCTGTTTTTCCCACGCCGGTTGGTCCAACAAATAAAAAGGAACCAATCGGGCGATGCTTTGATTTTAAGCCGGCCCGACTACGTCTAATCGCTTTAGAAACTTTATTTACAGCCTTTTCCTGGCCAATAACCTTTTGGTTAAGATTTTCTTCTAATGCCTTCATTTTTAGCTGCTCATCTTGTTGCAGTTTTCCAACAGGTATCCCTGTTTTTTGTTCGATGATTTCTTGAATAAGCCCTACATCAACGATGGGTCTTTCAGAGCTTGATATTAAATGTAAAGACTTTTCAAGGTTTGTTTCTTCATCGCGAAGGGATGCTGCCTTTTCATACTGCTCATTTTTAAGTGCTTCTTCCTTCTCAGCAGCAATCTCTTTTAGACGTATTTCAATTTGTTCATTGCTCTTATAATCCGAAACTAGGTTTAATTTCGAACCAGCTTCATCAAGCAAATCGATGGCTTTGTCAGGTAAAAAGCGGTCTTGAATATAGCGCTGAGACAATTGAACACAGGCAAGGATTGCTTCATCAGAATAGACGACTTCATGATAATCCTCATACTTCTTTTGTATCCCTTTTAATATATCAATCGCAGCTTCTGCAGTCGGTTCAAGTACATGAACTGGTTGGAAGCGCCGTTCCAGAGCAGAATCTTTTTCGATTTGGCGATATTCTTTTAATGTGGTTGCACCAACCACCTGAAGTTCTCCACGAGCAAGGGCAGGCTTTAAAATGTTGCCGGCATCCATAGAGCCTTCAGCAGAGCCAGCACCTACTAGCAGATGAATCTCATCGATGAAAAGGATAATATTTTTCCGCTCCTGTAATTCGGAAATGACTTGCTTCATTCTTTCCTCAAATTGGCCACGGATTCCTGTATTGGCAACAAGGGAAGCGACGTCAAGCAAATATACCTCTTTACCCCGTAACTTACCTGGGACATCTCCTTCAGCAATTTTCTGGGCAAGACCTTCAGCAATTGCAGACTTCCCGACCCCTGGTTCACCAATTAATACCGGATTATTCTTATTTCGTCTGTTTAGTATTTCAATGACACGCTTTACTTCTCCATCGCGGCCGATGACAGGATCTATCAACCCCGCTTTTGCCATTTGGGTTAAATTACGTCCGAATTGGTCAATAAAGCCACCTTTTCCGGTTTTTCTTCCTGTTTGTTGTGTAGGTTGAATGCTATCATCCTTATCATGAGAAGTGTTATTCATGAACAGATTTTCAAATGGGAAGCTTGGATAAGAATTCATCTTTGGACCAAAACTTGCACCTAAAGTTTGCTTTTCTTTTGTATAACATTCGTGACAGAGTTTGATTTCCTTACGTTGTCCGTTAATAATCATATTTAATTGAATGTTTGCATGGTTCTCATTACATTGTTGACAAAGCATAAGCAAATTACCTCCTTGTAAAGATTCATATTTTCACTTTGACTTTGACTATATTTGACCTTATGACGATAGTATACTCTGACCTTTTTTGACTTTCAAGAAATTTGTTTTTGGTAATGCTTGCTATTTCAGGAAAAAAGCTCGTCTTTGTTTGTCCTTATCATCATATATTGATGATAAGGAGGAGATGATGTGAAAAGGGATTGGACTCAAGCATTTCAGATTGCGGCGGTCTATGTAGGCACTGTAGTAGGCGCTGGATTCGCCACGGGAAAAGAAATCGTTGAATTTTTTTCGCGGTTTGGTTTCTTTGGCTTAATAAGTATATTGATGAGCGGATATCTCTTTATTTCATTGGGTTCAAAATTAATGAGAATGGCTGCACTTATAGATGCAAAATCTTATCAAGAGTTTAATGAGTACTTGTTTGGCAAATGGCCTGGTCGTGTCATTAACGTCTTTATGCTATTTATGCTTCTTGGTGTTAGTGCTGTGATGCTTTCAGGGGCTGGGGCTATTTTTGAGGAACAGTTAAATCTGCCCAAAGCAGTCGGTGTTTTCCTGACAATTTTTTTATCCTTTTTAGTCATGCTAGTTGGAACAAAAGGTCTTTTTGCTGTCAACACGTTTGTTGTTCCGGTAATGATCACATTCAGCATAATTTTAATGTTCTATTCCATTCAAATGCCCAACTTCCTCAATCAATTATTATTTATTCCTCATTCCGACGATGGCTGGAAAAGTGTGATTGCACCATTTTCATATGTGGCATTGAATCTGGGGCTAGCACAAGCCGTTTTAGTACCGATTGCAACAGAGGTAAGGGATGATTGGACGATCAAATGGGGAGGGATTCTTGGGGGTGCTGCTTTAACAGTGATATTGATTGCTGGTCATTTCACTTTAATCATGCTTCCTAATTTGGAACAGTATAATATTCCAATGGCAATTGTTATGAAAAACTTAGCCCCTTTTTTTTATTGGATTTTTGTTCTCGTTATTTATGGAGAGATTTTTACTTCTGTAATTGGAAATGTCTTTGGACTGGACCGACAATTGAAGCAATATTTGCCCATTCCGACAATTGTGTCGGTTACGCTTATTTTTATTGTTTCCTACCTGATTAGTCTTGTGAATTACGGTACGTTGCTATCCTATTTGTATCCATTGTTTGGTTACATCTGCATGATTTTTTTTATTTTACTATGGATGAAACCATTTACACCATGTATAAGAAAATAGAAAAGCAGGTGTCCACCAGACACGCTGCTTTTCTAATTAAAAGGCAAAATAATAAAAATCAAAAGGTCAAAAATGATATGAGAAACAATAACCAAAGGCATACTCTTTTTTAAAAAATAAAGATATCCCCACACAAAACCAGAAATAAAGGCAGCGAGAACTAATAAAAATGAGCCCGAATAAATATGGACGGAAGCGTACAGAATTGATGCAGACAAAATACTTACAACCGGATTTAAGTATTTCGAGAGTCTTTTTTGGATAAATCCACGCCAGAAAAGTTCTTCGCCAGGTGCCGCAACTAAAACAAGTGCAAGGTAATGCCAAAATAAGGATGGGGCATACCAATTATAGAGATTTTTAATGCTTGTATCAATTGGCAGCTGAAGTATCTCCATTCCCCATATACCAGCCCGAAAAACAAAATATAATAAGAAACCTGATATTGATCCTAGTAGGATAAATTGAATAAATGATACTTCATCATCCACCTCCTCTTGAAAGGTTGAGTATGCGATGAGTACCAGAACTGATCCTGAAAATATATACCAAAAGATCGCTCTATCATGAAATGAAAAAAATAAAAGAACGTGAGCAATAATAAAACCAATAAGTATGCGAGGGTCTTGGAAGAATTTTTTCATTATCGCGATCTCCTTTTCGAAACAATAAAATTTATTTTATCAAATTAGTTTTTCAAATGGAAATCATTACATCACCCCTTTCCCCATTTATATTGGTTAGAACACCAAGAAAAGAAAAAAATAATAAAGAAGGGAGTGAAAGGGATGAGCAAATCAAAGAGTGAACAAGAACGAGAATGGACAGTTAGGAAACAAGATCAAAATCCTCATGGGAAAGTCAAAAGTTTAAAGCAGTTATCAAAGGAAGCTGGAAAAGGCGAATAACGGTTTAAAAAAAAAGGCAGCCATGGTTAGACTGCCTTTTCTATAATTCTATTAATTAATAAGCGCTTTCTTTTACAACCTTATAGTTTTTGTGATTAACAACTGTTCGTTGATCCAATTCTAAATCACGATAATTGTCCATAAATGTTAGGTCGACTATGACAGAATTTTCATTTACCTTTTCAACAATCCCCTTTAGACCACCGCGGAATTCTATGATATTTCCTACTTCTGCTTTTCTCATTTTAGTCTCTCTCCTTTACCTCAAAAAACTATAATAAAATCCAGTTAAATAACAGTTTGCACTACTTTATTCATTTCGTAAAGGCTTTTATTTGACAATTATGTTAATTCTTTATAAACATTTTAATTATATGAGAAAAAAGGCCATAAAAGAATCGGAAACGCTTTCAAAAGTTATCGTAAGTTTCGAAAATTGGCTTAATAAAAGTCATATACGTTAATATAAACAGGTAAAGGTGGTGCAACAGAATGAAGGAAGAAATGATCACTGAAATCTTGGATCGACTAATGACTGGTGAACTTTCAGAGTATTTTGTAACAAATGATGATTTCATGGAATTTCGTCAGGTACTTGTAAAAAGAAAAGATTTTAAGCATTTCCGCGGAATTGGTCAGAGGGGAGGCGATGTTTTGTATCAATATCTAAAAGAACCAAGAAGCTAATCGCTATTATTACCAGGAACTCTCCTTTAGAAATGTTGAAATAATCAAAAGCTGTCGAAAGTGACAGATTTTATTGTTTTTCTTGGGGGAAATATGATAGTTTATGAATGTTTTTGACAGAATTGTGACAAATGATATAAAATTAATTTTGCAGTTGTTTGATAAAGTGGAAAGTGCTATTCTATCAATTGAATAAACAAAAAACATTATCATGAGAGTGTAAATTCATTACATATTTGTTTTCCTTTTGGAAAAAATAAGAAGAAAAGATTTGAATTTAACTCTTTAGCTAATTAATGATTTAGTTGACTAAATGATGAGAAATGTTTATTTTTAATGAAGCAAGTTTATATTTTTATATACATTAAAGGAGTTTGATGATCATGTCAGAAAAGCAATTTAAGGTAATCGCAGAAACAGGGATACATGCAAGACCAGCAACTTTATTAGTACAAACGGCTAGCCGATTTGATTCTGAGATTCATTTAGAATATAAAGGTAAAAAAGTTAATTTAAAATCAATTATGGGTGTTATGTCTCTAGGTGTTGGCCAAGGTGCAGATATTACGATTTCAGCAGAAGGAAACGATGCAAACGATGCTTTAAATAGCCTCGAAGAGACATTGAAAAAAGAAGGATTGGCTGAATAATGACTTTTTTACATGGGATCGCAGCATCAAACGGTATCGCAATTGCGAAAGCTTACCGTCTTGTAGAACCAGATTTATCTTTTGAACAAAAAACAATTGACGATGCTGCTGCAGAGGTTGACCGTTTTCGACAGGCAATGGAAAAATCTAAAGCAGAACTCGAAGCAATTCGTGACCGTGCCAAAGTTGACTTGGGTGCGGATAAAGCAGCTATTTTTGAAGCACATTTACTTGTCCTAAGTGATCCTGAATTAAATACACCTATTGAGGAAAAAATTCAGTCTGATAAAGTGAATGCTGAATCTGCTTTAAAGGAAACGGCAGATATGTTCATTATGATGTTCGAACAAATGGATAATGAATATATGAAAGAACGTGCAGCAGATATTCGTGATGTAACGAAGCGTGTATTAGCCCATTTATTAAGTGTACAACTGGTTAATCCAAGCATGATTGCTGAGGAAGTTATCATTGTTGCAGAGGACTTAACACCTTCAGATACAGCACAATTAAACAGACAATATGTCTTAGGATTTACAACAAATATTGGTGGACGTACCTCACATTCAGCAATTATGGCTCGCTCTATGGAAATTCCAGCAGTAGTTGGAACAAAAACGGCTACTGAGGAAATCAATAATGGGGATCTAGTTATTGTTGACGGTTTAAAAGGTGAAGTACATATAAATCCTACTCCAGAACTTGTTGAACAATACCGTAAAGTTCATGATGAGTATGAAGTACAAAAAGCTGAATGGGCCAAGCTTGTTAACGAACCAACGGTAACGAATGATGATCATCATGTAGAATTGGTCGCCAATATTGGTACTCCCAAGGATTTAAAGGGAGTAATTGAAAATGGCGGGGAAGGTGTTGGTCTTTACAGGACCGAGTTCCTATATATGGGAAGAGACCAGCTTCCAACTGAGGAAGAACAGTTTGAGTCCTATAAAGCCGTTTTAGAAGGATTAAAAGGAAAACCCGTTGTAGTTCGTACCTTGGATATTGGCGGGGATAAAGAACTGCCATATTTGGACTTACCAAAGGAAATGAATCCATTCTTAGGTTTCAGGGCAATTCGATTATGCTTAGAAGAGCAGGATATATTCCGCACCCAGCTTAGAGCCTTGTTACGGGCAAGTAACTATGGGAATTTAAAAATCATGTTCCCGATGATTGCAACTCTGGATGAATTCCGTGCGGCAAAAACGATTCTTGAAGATGAAAAGCAAAAGCTTCTTGCTGAAGGTCAAAAGGTTTCCGATGAAATTGAACTTGGAATAATGGTCGAAATTCCTTCAACTGCTATCTTAGCTGATCAATTTGCAAAAGAAGTAGACTTCTTTAGTATTGGAACTAATGATTTGATTCAATATACGATGGCTGCAGACCGCATGAACCAACGTGTTTCATACCTATATCAGCCCTATAGCCCATCCATTTTACGATTAGTAAAAATGGTTATTGATGCAGCACATGCAGAAGGAAAATGGACAGGTATGTGTGGGGAAATGGCAGGAGATGAAACGGCCATTCCAGTTCTTTTAGGTCTTGGGCTTGATGAATTTTCAATGAGTGCAACTTCAATTTTAAAAGCTCGCTCACAAATCAGGAATTTGAAAAAATCTGATATGGAGAAGCTTGCTCAACAAGTTTTAAATATGCAAACAACTGCTCAGGTTATTGAAGCAGTAAATGGTGCTACAAAGTAAGCACAATACTCAAAAAAGACCGGCTGATGATTAGCCGGTCTTTTTCTGTCGTTTATTTATTTTTTGATTTTTCACAGTATTGTCTTTTTTATTATGGATTTCTGAGTATAATAATAAGTGATACATAGTACCTATTTTTCGACCAGTACTTTAGGGTGATATATGGACAGGAATAGGTAAGTATTTTATTGGGCATGGTAAATTTGAAATGGTGGAGGTGAATGGAAGTATGGAACAAAAACCTGTACATTTTGATGGAAGTTCACTACTAGGTCAAGCAACCAATGAGGCAATGGTTAATGAAGCATTCCAGTTGACTGATGAAATGAGAATTAACATTGGTCACAACCCTTACTCTCTTGATACAAATGAATAAATGATGCATGAAAAGGATTTGTCTTCGGGCAAATCCTTTTTGATTATTTTCTCTTATTTTAACTAATAATATTATTGTCTTTATTCAAAAGAAAGGTGGAGCTTAAATGGTACGTGTTTTGTATATCACGGCACATCCTCACAATGAAACACAGTCCTATAGTATGGCGGTAGGTAAGGAATTTATTGATAGCTATAAACAAATCAATTCCAGCGATGAGGTAATTCATCTAGATTTGTATAAAGAACATATACCTCACATTGATGCAGATGTGTTTAGCGGCTGGGGAAAACTTCGTTCTGGTCAAAGCTTTGATGAATTAACAGCGGAAGAAAAGCAAAAGGTTGGCCGGCTTAACGAGTTAAGTGAGCAGTTTGTTAGTGCGGATAAATATGTGTTTGTCACGCCTTTATGGAATTTCTCATTTCCGCCAATTATGAAGGCATATCTTGATTCTGTATCAGTTGCGGGCAAGACATTTAAATATACGGAACAGGGCCCAATAGGTCTTTTAACGGATAAAAAAGCATTGCATATTCAAGCCCGGGGTGGATTTTACTCAGAGGGGCCTGCAGCACAGATGGAAATGGGACACCGATATATCAGTGTGATGATGAGTTTCTTTGGAGTTCCATCCCTAGAGGGGGTGTTTGTGGAAGGCCATAATGCAATGCCTGACAAGGCTGAAGAAATAAAAGAAAATGCGATTGCACGTGCAAGGGATTTTGCACATACATTCTAAAAACTTAATATAGTTACAGAGGCAGATTAAATCTGTCTCTTTTTGTATGATTTTTTGGCAAGTATTTCCTCAATTTATCCTGTATACTAAGAATATATTTATGAAGGAGGAATTGTAAACAATGGAGTTGAATTTAACTGGTAAAACAGCTTTGGTGGTTGCTTCCAGCCAGGGCTTAGGGTTTGCAATAGCTGAACGATTAGTAAGAGAGGGGGCAAATGTTATGATTTCTGGCCGAGAAGAGGAAAAGCTGAAACAAAAAGCAAGTCAGCTTGAATCTCTTGGTATGGGAAAAGTAGCCTACCAAAAAACTGATATAACTAATGTAAATGACATTAATCAGCTGGTAAAAGTAACAGCAGAATCGTTTCAAAGAATTGATATACTAGTTAATAATGCTGGAGGCCCTCCTGCAGGGGCGTTTGAGGAGTTAACAGATGAGGAATGGCAGAAGTCCTTTGAATTGAATTTATTATCATATGTTCGAATGATCCGGGCTTCTTTGCCCTATTTAAAAGAGCAGGGCGGGAAAATTTTGAACATCGCCTCTACTTCGATTAAAGAACCAATTCCAGGCTTAATACTCTCGAATACCTTTCGGACGGGAATAGTTGGACTAGCAAAAACTCTTGCTTCAGAACTGGCTCAATATAATATTCTTATTAATACCATTGCTCCTGGCCGGATTGCAACTGACCGCGTCAATCATTTAGATCAAGTAAATGCAGATAAACTTGGAGTCGATCGGGAAACTATCGCATTGCAAGTAAAGGAAGGAATTCCATTAAAGAGATACGGAACACCAGAGGAATTTGCAAATGTTGCAGCTTTCCTATTATCTGATGCTAATTCCTATATGACAGGCAGTTCATTTTTAGTAGATGGAGGGATGATCAAAGCGATATAATAACCCAATTATTTTTTCCTATATTAACCTTTCTTTACGTTTATTACCGATGTATTTTGGCTATGGTAAAAATATTAAGGGAGTGTTATAGATGCTGAAAAATATTCGATTCATTACTGTATTGATCTTAATAGTATGCAGTTCTTCTCTGCTAAGCGGCTGTAGTTTGCTTTTTTCCAATGAATTAATTGTAAACCGCTATGCCGACGCCTTGTTAACAAAAAATAATGAACTTCAATTCCGTTTTCGAATTAACAATGAAATATTAACAGGGCAACAATTATATAAAGTGAAAGTTACTATTCACGATGACAAATTAGCTGCCGCAATCGGTAAACGAGAAATAGTATACGGAGAAGATCAAGTGTTGAACGGTGAATATTTAGAAGTAAAAGGAAAAGGTGAGAAATATATTTTTATGGATCCGTTGCCCCTAAGAGAAGATTTACATATTCTTGACCTTAAAAACATGATTGAAAAGGATAATGCTGTTTCGATTGAAGTATTTAATAATCAAGAAGTATTCGGTCGTGCCTATTTAACAAATTTTTCTTCAGAGTTATAAAAAGTGATTATGTTCTCGGTTGAAAGGACAAAATATATTTGTGCATAACTTTGGAGATGGAGCACGAAGACCGGAGCGACTGGGACGTTCCGGTTTTTTTATGCATAATTTTTTATCAATCAAAATTTTAATGCTAAAATATATAAGGAAAATTCCAAAGAGAGGGAAGATTATTTTGCTTACTCCAGAAAATACGGTAATTGGATTTATTGGCACAGGTGTAATGGGAAAAAGTATGGCAGGACATTTATTAAAGGCGGGCTACTCTGCAGTTGTATATTCAAGGACAAGGGAAAAGGCACAAGACCTATTGGATAATGGCGCATACTGGGCCGCAACGCCGAAAGAGGTAGCTGAAAAAGCATCAGTAACTTTCACAATGGTCGGTTATCCAACCGATGTGGAGGAAATATATTTCGGCGAAAATGGCTTAATTCAAAATGGAACATCTGGAAGCTATCTTATCGATATGACAACCTCTTCTCCGTCACTTGCCATTAAAATTTATGAACAGGCTAAAAGGAAAGGAATTCAGGCGATTGATGCACCTGTTTCTGGTGGAGATGTAGGTGCAAAGGAAGCTAAGCTCTCCATCATGGTTGGCGGTGAAAGTGAAGCGTTTGAAGAGGTTCGTCCTATATTGGAGTTGCTTGGGACTAACGTGGTCTACCAAGGCAAACCTGGTGCTGGCCAGCATACAAAAATGTGCAATCAAATTGCAATTGCTTCTAATATGATAGGTGTTTGTGAAGCAATTATATATGCTGAAAAAGCTGGGCTGGACCCAGAAAATGTCCTGAAAAGTATTACAACGGGAGCTGCTGGAAGCTGGTCTCTAAGCAATCTTGCACCAAGAATGTTAGCCGGAAATTTTGAACCTGGTTTTTACATAAAGCATTTTATAAAGGATATGAAAATAGCGATAGATGAAGCTGATCGAATGGGAATGGAAGTACCAGGTCTCTCATTAGCTAAATCTTTATACGACCAATTAGCCGAAATGGGAGAAGAAAATAGCGGCACACATGCGCTTTATAAATATTGGAAGAACTAATAGTTGAATAAATTCCTCCTATCTTCTTGAAACTATAAGAGAAACCTTGAATTAGGAGGAATTGTTAATGGCTAAACGGACAAAAAAGAACGACGCGAAACAAAAAAACAAAAAGGGGTTTGATTCTGCAGTAGCGAACGAAGAATTTGCCAATGAATTCGGCTCAGCTGCAGCAAATCAAGCACATAAAGAAAAGGCTAAAAAAGAAAAGGCTCCTAAAAACAATGGGAAATATAAAGGCCAATAATTTTTAAAATTAATACCCTCACATTAAATGTGAGGGTAAAATTCGTTTATTTCCAATTTCGTAAATATTGTTCCAGCCGATTTAGGCCAAGTTCTAATAATTCCATAGAACAAGCAAACGATAACCGGAAATAGCCTTCTCCATATTCAGAAAAAGCACTGCCTGGAACGACGGCCACTTTTGTTTCTTGAACAAGCTTAAGGGCAAAGTCAAAGCTGCTTAATGCGATGGTATCAGGAATTTTCACAAAGAAATAAAACGCTCCGTCCGGTTTGACGGCATCAAGTCCCATAGCAGATAATCGCTTGAAAACATAATCCCTTCTTTTTAAATATTCCTTTTTCATCACAAGCGCATCATCAATACCTGTTGTAACAGCCGCAAAAGCTGCTTTTTGCGCAATCGAAGTGGCACAAGAAATGTTATATTGATGGACTTTTAAAATATGTTTGGTGATACGTTCAGGTGCAAATAAAAAGCCAATTCTCCATCCTGTCATTGAGTGGGATTTGGATAACCCATTTATTACGATGGTTTGTTCTTTTAGAAAGGAAGCAATCGATTGATGTGGCTGATCATAGGTAAGTTCGCTGTATATTTCATCTGCAAGGATAAAGATATCTTTATTCTTAAGATATTCTGCTATTTCTCTTAGCTCTGACTCTGAGAGACTGACTCCAGTCGGGTTCGAAGGGTACGGGAGTACAATACAGCGAGTTTTCTCAGTAATAATTGGTTTGATCATTTCTAAAGTAAAGCGAAACTGGTTTCGCCGAATATCGACATGCACTGGAGTTGCCCCCATCATTCGAATAATTGGTTCATAGCCAGGATAAATTGGACCTGGTAATATGACTTCAGAATCCTCTATTAAAATAGACCGAAAAGCAATATCAATTGCCTCACTTGCCCCTGCAGTAACAATCACTTCTGATTCAGGCTTATAATGCAAGCCATATTTTTTTTCTACAAAATTGCACGCTGCTTCCCTTAATTCAATCGTCCCTGCATTATGGGTATAGGAAGTAAAGTTTTGTTCAATTGCTGCAATAGCTGCATTTTTTACATGTTCTGGGGTCGGGAAATCAGGTTGTCCAATTGTAAATGAAATCAGGTCATCAACATGCGCAACCATATTAAAAAACTTTCTAATTCCCGAGATTTCTATATCTTTTACTCGTTGATTAATTAAATGCTCCAATATTGTCCATCCTTCCGACAGGGTTTCATCTGTTATGAATATAATAATTATAGACTATTTTTATCTAAAGTTACCACTATGTAGAAATAAAAAACGATCTGAGTTTTTATCAGACCGCTTTTTGGGGAAAGGAAGTTCCATTCAAATTAAAGTGTTTTAATAACCATAGTCCCAGTCAATTTCGTCCTCGTGCCAAAAAACGGGTGACACAGAACCAAAATTAACTATTTTACTTTCCAGCATACAAGTACAATGCTCGCAGCCACATTGCTCTTTAATTTCTTCATAAATAGAATGATCAACATCTTCAATAAATGTAACATTTTGTTCCTGAAAAAGAATCGCTGTTCCTTTCATTGGTCAAGCACCTCTTTTTAAAGTATATTCAACTAAAGATTATTTAACTTATAATTATATTGTAAATCCGCATTTATTTACCGTCTATATATTAGTGAGGTTGTTCACAAAATCATCACGAAGCATGAGCAAAAATAAGACAAATCAAAAAAGCCAACGATGGCTTTTTTGATTTTTAAGAGTACCTTTCGCCTAATTTTTTAAAAATAGGTTTTTGGTAAGTTTTGCTCTTTTTATGATTACTTGGGGGTTGATCGAGTTCTGAGATGCCAGTATATAGTTGAAGTAATGCTTTTGCTGAATTAAGTGAGAGTGTTGCCTTTGGATTTCGCACCCGTTCATCTAACTTTCCAAAATGAGGTAGTTCAAGAAAATCTGATTTAGTTGGAGGAATATGAAATGTGTATCTTCCACATTCAACAAGGACATCAGACTGCTGCTGACTATTTCGCGGATTTCCAGAAAAATGAAGACCAACTTTTTTTGCTTTGCCTTCTTCAATCAATTTTTTTAACGTTTCTTGTTTCAATCTGTACAATAATTTGGGATTTGTAGCCGTTTTTGCATGGCGATTCACAATAAAGATAGCTTGAGCGAGGTTTTCGATGGTTAGATTTAAATTTATTAGGGGGCCTTTCTGATCATAATTCAAAATATGTTCTCCTTTCAGTTATATAAAACATCTATATTATACC
The DNA here is from genome assembly GCF_018613105.1 of Bacillus sp. ISL-77. Classification (NCBI taxonomy): domain Bacteria; kingdom Bacillati; phylum Bacillota; class Bacilli; order Caryophanales; family Bacillaceae; genus Bacillus; species Bacillus sp. ISL-77. The sequence goes on along the minus strand of NZ_JAGGQY010000032.1, from coordinate 24,521 downwards.
CCTTTTTTTAAGAAATAGGAATAATTCAGTGCATCTTTTTGGCTACTATGATAAGAAAATGATAAAAATTCTTCTAATCTTACGAATAAAAGAGAGTTTAGACTGTTAACCTAATCCTACACTATAAAAAGAATTAAAAGAAACTTTCGTGAAAAAATCTTTAATTTCTATAAATTACTTTGCAGAAGGTGTAGAAAATGAAAAGCAAGTTGAATTACTAGCAAATCCCAACTGTCATAAGTTTCAAGGCTTTTATTATTCAGAACCGATACCGGTCGATGAGTTAGAAAAGCTCTTTTTGTGAAAGCACCGATGGAATAGAATGCTAGGCTGTATAAAAAAACCTTATCTTAACTGATAAGGTTTTTTCGTTTTCTACTTTTCTGATTTTAGAGTAAAGACAGTTAATTCAGGTTTTGACATAAAGCGAAAGGGGAGACGTGTTGTTCCAATTCCTCTATTTACATATAGTGAGAGGGGATTATGCTCGCCGATTGAATAAAGACCCTCTGGGTATATTTGGCCAAAAGGAGGAGTCACAAGAGCCCCCAAAAATGGGATTTTAATCTGTCCTCCATGGCTATGACCACTAAGCTGCCATTGGACTGGATACAATGAAGCTGTTTCTGCAAGGTCGGGTGCATGGGATAATAATATTTTAAACGAATTTTTTGGCACATTTTTTAAAGTCAAAGGTAAATTAGGATTCCCTAGCATCGCATCATCAATCCCAAGCAGATAGATTATGCTTCCATCACTCAATTTAATTGGTGCTGAATCATTCATAAGTACGGAAAAATCAGTTGTTTCCATAATATTCCGGTAAATATCAGAGCCATAGCCGCCATGATCATGATTACCAAAAATGCAGTATTTTCCAAGCGGAGCCTGTAATTTCTTCAAAATAGGCATCAGTTTATTAATTTCTGTATATTGGTTTGGCTCGTCCATTAAATCTCCAGTAAATAAAATAATGTCTGGCTTAAGACTATTAATTTTTTTAACTAATTGATTAAATTGATGAAGATTATATTGAAAACCAAGGTGGGTATCACTAAATTGAATCATTTTTATTCCATCAAAGCTGTTAGGGATTAGTGGATGTTTGATTTGAAGTTCTTGAATATCGAGTAATGAGGGTTCAATTCGATTGGCATAAAGATAGCCTCCCGAACTTAATCCGAGAACGGTAAGAAATGAACCCAATGTTCGTTTTAGAAAGGTTCTCCTCGTCTGATTTTTAGCCATTTTTTCAACCAACCTATCTTTTATTCACCTTCTATAAAAAGAAGGGTCCCTTTGTATTTTCTTTAAAAACTTTCGATAATGCAAGTGAAAAGGTCCTTGGTATGTTCATATTCAAAAAAAATTAAAACATGCATAAAAAGCAGCCAACAATGTGGCTGCTTTTCCTACTTATAGCTTACGGCACGGCTTTTTAATGCTTTCCAAGAGGAAATAAATTGTTGTTTACCTACTCTTGCTTGTTTTTTTCCAGAAAGTGGATCGTTTAAATAGACATATTTCGTGTCATAACCAACTAAAACGACAGCATGTAGATCAAGCGGGGTTTTAATGTATTGTTTCCCGTGATACCAGCCCTCCCAACGGTCTGGAAGACGGTAATCCCCGGTTGTCCATACAACCACTGGATACCCTGCAGAAACATGCTCTAAGACCCTGTCAAATGGCATGTTTGTTAAATTAATGGATCTTCCAGGGAGCTTTTGGTTGATTAGGGCAATCATCGGTTGGTCAAATACTGCATACCCTGCTCTTCTGCCTGTCATATCGCCAACAAAACCATCTGCTGGGTTTCCCCAATGAACTATATCTCCCTTTGGAGATCTAATGAGCGGGTCTACATCCTTCCGGATCGACCGGTATAGATCCATTTTACTTGTTTTAACGCCTGCAAAATTTAGCACCATTGCTAGGCTTGTGACTTCACAGCCGTATCTAAGTTCAGGGTTTTGCTTAATTAATACCACATTTAGCATAGCAGAATTCTTTTTAGGAGTAGTACTAACCGAATCACTCTTATTGGCTTCATTTTTTCCATAAATCACTTGTTGATTAAGTTCTTTTATTGTATATCGGTTATTTTCAAAATCGACAGATGATGTGGATTTAGTATTCTCTTTCACGGATATCGTGGAAAGAGGCTGTTTACTTTCTGTGCTGGAATGTGTATCAGCATTAAAGTGGCTGCATCCCAACATGGGAAGGATCGAGGCTAATAAGCAAAGTTTTTTCAAAACTTATCCTCCTTATAGAACAGCGTAGGTATAGGATATGATTGTTTATAAGCGACTATAATGGTATCCTTTTGGAAAAGAACGAGAATCCGTCGTTTTGCGTATGGTATAATGAGAAAAAAATTTTGGAGGTACTTTGATGGATGCATTGGAAATACTATCGGATCTTGAAAATGTATTTCCCTATTTTCAACCGATTATTAGTGCCGATGAACAACGCGTAATTGCCTATGAGGTATTGGGGAGATATGAATCAGAAGGGAAAATCATCAGTTTAGGGGCCTTTTTTCAGGATGATCAAATTCCTGATGAATATAAGTTTGAAGTGGACTTGTTATTAGTCAAAATGGCACTTGAAAAAGCGTTAAAGCTTGATGAGGATGTAAGTATTTTTCTGAATAGGAATGCTGATTTATTAATGTATGGACATGGTGAACCTTTTTTACAAGAGCTCCTCGCGTTTGAAAAAAAGGGCTTGATGTTAAATCGAATTGTTCTAGAAATTTCAGATCGAAATTATACTGGGGATTTAGACCAATTTGATCACTTATTGCAATATTATCGAACATATGGGATTAAAATAGCGATAGTAAGAATTGACAGTGAAAGTAACTATTTTGAACGAATAGGACAACTTGAACCAGATATACTGAAAATTAACCTACAAGCCTTAAAATCGACGTCAACTGGTATAAATTATCACGATGTCTTGTTTACATTGTCTCTTTTGGCGCGGAAAATAGGTGCCACACTCTTGTTTGAAAATATTGAGATGAGCTACCAACTGCAGTTTGCATGGAAAAATGGCGGTCGTTATTATCAAGGTTATTATTTACACCCGCCAGCAGCAGAGTTCATTCAACGTGATTTTCTAAAGGATCGCTTAAAAGAGAAGTTTCATGACTTTATTTCATATGAAAAAAAGAAATTAGAAGCAGTTTATACAACTGCAGAATTTTTTCAAGCCAAAGTCCAAGAAATTGTGATTAAGAACAGAAATGCAACTTATCAAAACCTTTTTCAAGTACTAATAAAAGAATTGGATCAGATTGCCTTTAGAATGTATGTTTGTGATGAGGATGGCTTCCAGAAATCTGCCAATATCTTTAAAGAAAAAGAGGGTTGGATCACTCAATCCGAGTACATTCAAAAAAATTGGAGCTGGCGTCCTTACTTTTTAGAAAATATTATCAAAATGAGAAATGAACAAAAAGGAATCTTATCTGATTTATATTGTGATATTGATACTGGGGAAACGATTCGTACTTTTTCATTCCCAATGAATGGGGAAGATTATTTGTTTATCGATATATCCTATCAATATTTATTCCAACATGACCAATTACTTTAAAATGCACTGAATTTGCTATCTTTTAGCTTCTTTTTAGGGAAGTGTATTAAAAAATTCCTTATTTTTTTATTTTTACTTGGACAAATGGACAACGTTATTTTATTCTTTTAATATTGGCATATTAATTATGCGGTTGGAAAATTATGAAAGTAATCCAATCGGATAGAAAAATGCCAAATGAGAAACATAATTGTAGATGTTTGTTTGGGTTTGAAAGGAGACGGAGCATATGTCACAGCTTCAAGGTATATTAACAAGATTAAAAAATCTTCAGGAACAAGCTAATAGTGGTGAGCCAGCACAACGCTATTTCGAGGTAAACGGTGATAGAAAGTGTCAAGTAACATTTCATCCGAAAACGGAGACATTTGAATTAGAAGTATATAATGAAAAGGAAAAACCAAAAAGATATCAATTTGATAATGTTGATATGATTACAATTGAAATTTTTGATTTGATTCAATAAGGAACCTTTAGGGTTCCTTTATTTTTCGGCTAATAAGAAAGTATAAGTGCAACTACGCCTCTGTCTACGCCTAACGGCTCGCCAGTCGCGAGTTTTCTTTATGTCAACGACTGCGGAGGTTGTATTTAGGTTTCTAATTATACATTACCAAAATTAGCACAGACTCCCGAATACTATGGTAGAATGTAACTGTGGAAAAACAAATTTTTGAGGAGTTTTCGGCGATGATCAGTCTTCCCAACGGTGAATTTTTAAAATTAACAATAAAAGAATTAATGATCCCTTCCGAACGGGTAGCGCATGTCCAAATAGGTAATAATCTCGAACATGCCTTATTAGTTTTAACAAAAAGCGGGTATACGGCTATACCGGTCTTAGACCCTCATTACAAGCTTCATGGGTTAATTAGCACCCCGATTATTATGGATTCTATTCTTGGACTAGAAAGAATTGAATTTGAACAACTTGAGAAAAAACGAGTGGAAGAGGTCATGAAAGGCTCTATTCCACGAGTTAAAATTACTGCATCCTTAAAAAAATGTCTTGAATTACTTGTTAACCAACCATTTCTTTGTGTTGAGACTGAAGATGGATACTTTGAAGGAATCTTGCCAAGAAGTACGTTATTAAATCAATTAAATAAAATAATAAAAAAAAGTGAAAAATGATGTATTTAGGCCCCCCCAAGCAGGGGGCTTGATTTTTTTTAAGTTTGAGGTGTGAATATGAGTACTTCTACTGAGAAGATATCCAAAGGAAAGTCCAACAGCAGGCAAACGAAAAAGCCACTAGTTCTAGCCGCCGTAATGTTAGCGATGTTTATGGGGGCGATTGAAGCAACGATTGTTTCAACCGCAATGCCCGCAATTGTCGCTGATTTAGGCGGGTTTACACTATATAGTTGGGTATTTTCTGCGTACTTGTTAATGAATTCTGTAACCGTTCTTATTTATGGTAAATTATCTGACTTATTTGGTCGAAAACCAATTCTTACGATTGGAATATTAATTTTTTTATTAGGATCCATTCTTTGTGGATTCGCCACATCAATGAAAATGTTGATTATTTTTCGTTTGATTCAAGGGTTTGGAGCAGGTGCTGTCACACCGATTGCGACAACAATAATTGGCGATATCTATACTGCAGAAGAACGGGCTAAAATTCAGGGATACCTAGCTAGTGTATGGGGTGTTTCGGCGATTACTGGACCTGCTGTTGGAGGCTTACTTGTCCAATATGTAAGTTGGCATTATGTATTCTGGATAAACATTCCGCTTGGGATTCTGTCCTTAGTAGGCCTATGGCTGTTCTTACATGAAAATGTCCAAAGGAAAAAACATGAAATAGATTATCTTGGTGCTATTTTGTTAACGATGACAATTTCTTCGTTAATGTTTATCCTTGTAGAAGGTGGGAGCCGCTTTGCATGGGGATCTTGGCAGTCGCTAAGCTTTTTTGCTTTCAGCGCTGTAACATTACTTGGGTTTGTATTTCAGGAAGCCCGTGCTAGAGAGCCAGTAATGCCATTTTCAATTTGGAAGGAACGCTCTATTCTTATAGCCAACACTACCTCGCTTTCTACGGGAATCATGTTAATTGGAATTTCGAGCTTTTTACCTACATTTGTGCAAGGTGTTATGGAACAAACACCCATTGTTGCGGGTTTTACGTTGACAGCTATGTCAATCGGGTGGCCAATTGCATCCACACTTGCGGGACGGTTGTTGATAACGATGGGTTATCGAAAAACATCTATTATCGGTGGTGTCTCGTTAATCATTGGCAGCATTGCCTTCTTGACGATGTCAGCCTCCTCAGGGCCTTTATGGGCAGCAGTGGGTTCTTTTTTCGTTGGATTAGGGATGGGCTTAACATCCACTGCCTTTATTGTCTCGATTCAAAGTACGGTTGGTTGGGAACAGAGAGGCATCGCAACTGCATCTAATATGTTTATGAGAAATCTTGGAAATACAATTGGTGCAGCATTACTGGGGGGAATCCTTAATAACAGGTTGAGTCAATATTTAAGCGAGAATGATCATTCCTTATCAGTAGATGATGTCAATCTACTCTTAAAATCTGCTGAGCGAGAAAATCTCTCTGAATCAGTCCGGAGTTTCTTGCAGAATGGGTTAACCATTTCTCTTCACTCTGTTTATTATGTTGTCTTCGCCTTGGCAATCATAAGTTTACTGTTAATATTTTTTATACCGAAAAAGAACGATAGCTCTGTGTAACTTCACAGAGCTTTTTTAAGGAGGGGAACAATCTTGTCCTCATTATCAGAATTTCAATTATTATCCGTTTTAGCCCAGGAGATGAATATGCGGAAGGCATCGGAACGGCTGTTTGTTTCACAGCCAGCGCTTTCGCAACGATTGCAAACAATCGAAAAAGATTGGGGAACGAAATTATTTATTCGCTCGCAAAAAGGTCTAGCTCTAACCCCCTCAGGTGAGCATGTCATCCAATTTGCAAATGAAGTACTAACTAAGCAAGAAAAGGTGCGTGAAACCATTCATTCCCTTCAATCAGGTGTGTCAGGTACTTTGAAGATTGCTGTTGCTTCGATTGTAGGCCAAAACTGGCTTCCACAGGTTTTAAAGAAATTTATTGATAGATATCCTCAAGCCAAAATTTCATTAGTAACTGGATGGAGCAGCGAAATTTTAAAATGCTTATATGACGATCAAGTTCATATTGGGATTATCCGTGGTACACCCGATTGGAAAGGAATTAAGGTTCATCTATTTAACGATCCTCTTTATTTAGTAGACAGGGAAATTACCAGTCCGGAACAAGTTTTAAATACGGACCGCCCCTTCATTCAATTTAAAAGTGATTCTAATTATTTCCAAGAAATTCAAGATTGGTGGATGCACAATTTTAAGACTTCACCCAAGAGGACCGTTGTGGTTGATCAAATTGAGACATGCAAGCAGATGGCTTTCAATGGCATTGGCTACGCCATCCTGCCCGCCATAACATTAACTAAAGCAGAAAAGGAAATTTTCAAAATACCGCTTTTAAATGAGAATAATGAACCTCTTAAACGTGATACATGGCTACTGGGCTATGAATCGGCCTTTCAATTAAAGCAAGTTTCAGCCTTTGTAGAATTAATTAAGGAACATATCGCTGAATCTTCAGGAGATTAGGGTAGTTTTTCTTGTTTTCGTTTCTTTTGTTTGTTAAAGTATTTTTTAGTACGAATACATAGGGGGTAAAATAATGAAGATGATGGATGCAAATGAAATTATTTCTTTTATCCAAAATAGTAAAAAATCTACACCTGTAAAGGTTTATTTAAAAGGTGAATTAGCAGGAATTGATTTTGGAAACAATACAAAAACTTTTATTAATGGAAATACGGGTGTCATTTTTGGTGAATGGTCTGAAATTAATGAAGTGTTAGAAGCACATAAAGAAAAAATTGAAGATCAAGTGGTTGAAAATGACCGTCGTAATTCTGCAATCCCTTTGTTAGATAATAAGCATATTAATGCCCGAATTGAGCCAGGTGTTACTATTCGTGATCAAGTGGAAATCGGTGATAATGCCGTTATTATGATGGGAGCCGTTATCAATATCGGTGCCGTTATTGGTGAAAAATCGATGATTGATATGGGTGTTGTTCTAGGTGGAAGAGCTACTGTCGGGAAGAATTGTCATATTGGGGCGGGAACTGTCTTGGCTGGTGTTATTGAACCCCCATCTGCGAAGCCTGTTATTATTGAGGATGATGTTCTTATTGGAGCGAATGCCGTTGTTCTTGAAGGGGTAACAGTTGGAACAGGTTCAGTAGTCGCTGCAGGTGCAGTTGTCACTCAAGATGTTGCTCCTTATACAGTTGTAGCAGGGATGCCGGCAAGGAAAATTAAAGATATTGATGAAAAAACGAAGTCAAAAACTGAAATAATGCAAGAACTTCGTCAACTTTAAAAGCCCGCTTCCTTTGCGCGAAGTACTCTAGCCGCCGGGCGCTGGAGCTAGATAGTTCTCTAAGTATAAGTAGAAAAGCGTGGAGCATATCCACGCTTCTTTTTTAAAAGGAGAGTTAATAAATGAATCCATTGATTAAAATCCGCCGTGACCTTCATCAAATTCCAGAACTAGGATTTCAAGAGTTTGAGACACAAGCCTATTTATTGTCTTACCTTGAGTCTTTACCACAAGATCGTATCACGATAAAAATATGGAAGACAGGGTTGTTTGTAAAGGTTCATGGCTTAAATCCCCAAAAAACGATTGGTTATAGAACAGACATCGATGGACTTCCAATTAGCGAAGAAACAGGATTACCTTTCTCATCGACCCACGATAACAAGATGCACGCATGTGGGCATGATTTCCACATGAGCATCGCTCTTGGGGTACTAACTTATTTTACGAATAACCCAATTGCAGACGACCTTATGTTTGTTTTTCAGCCTGCAGAGGAAGGACCTGGCGGAGCGGAACCGATGTTAAAATCAGATGAGATGCTGGAATGGAAGCCTGACCTGATTTTTGCCTTACATATTGCACCAGAGTATCCAGTTGGAACTATCGCGGTTAAGGAAGGGTTACTATTTGCTAATACTTCTGAACTGTTTATTGATCTAAAGGGTAAGGGGGGGCATGCCGCTAGACCCCATGAAACGAATGATATGGTTGTCGCAGCATGTACATTGGTAAACCAGCTGCAAACGATTGTTTCAAGGAATGTCGACCCCTTAGATAGTGCGGTTATAACGATTGGAAAAATCACTAGCGGTACTGTTCAAAATATTATTGCTGAAAATGCAAGGCTTGAGGGAACGATCCGGACGCTTTCTGCTGAATCGATGAAAAAGGTTAAACATCGAATTGAGGCGCTTGTGAAGGGAATCGAGGCAGGTTTTGAATGTGAAGCAGTCATCGATTATGGTTCGATGTATCATCAAGTCTATAATACTGAATCTATTACAAGAGATTTTATGAAATATCTTCAAAACGAAACAAATGTTGAAGTAATCGAGTGCAAGGAAGCGATGACAGGAGAAGACTTTGGATACATGCTTAAAGAGATTCCAGGGCTAATGTTTTGGCTTGGAGTCGATTCGTCCTATGGTTTACACCATTCAAAATTAAATCCACAAGAGGGTGCGATTGAAGTAGCTGTAAAAGTAATGACAAGCTATATAACTAATCTAGGGAATCGATTAAATCTTAAATAAGAAGGCGTTTTATTTTGTTCTGATTAGCAATCATGATAAAATTATAGAGAATTAAAAGGGAAATTGTTACATATCGTCGTTTATTCTCACACAATTAGGGAAAACTTATGGAGGGGAAATAAGGTTATAATTGATAATAAGTATTTAATTAAATTAATTATAATTTAATATTGACTCAAAATAAGATGTGGCCTATAATTAGAATTGTGAAAAGGATAGCAAATGAGAATTGCTATAAATACTCATTTATTAATTATTTGGAGGGATTTGAATGCCAGAACGTATGGTAGGTAAACAAGCACCACGCTTTGAAATGGATGCTGTAATGCCAAACAAAGAATTTAAAAAAGTAAGTTTGGAAGAAAACATGAAAAACGATAAATGGACAGTGTTGTTCTTTTATCCAATGGACTTTACATTTGTTTGTCCAACTGAAATAACAGCGATGTCCGATCGTTATGAAGAGTTTGATGATTTAGATGCAGTTATCGTTGGTGCTTCTACTGACACAATCCACACTCATCTTGCTTGGATTAAAACAGATCGTAAAGAAAATGGTCTTGGCGATTTAAACTATCCTCTTGCTGCAGATACTAACCATGTGGTAGCTCGTGATTATGGAGTATTAATTGAAGAAGAAGGTATCGCACTTCGTGGTTTATTCATTATCGATCCAGAGGGTGAATTAAAGTATTCTGTTGTAAATCACAACAACATCGGGCGAGACGTGGATGAAACTTTACGTGTTCTTCAAGCATTACAAACTGGCGGTCTTTGCCCAGCAAACTGGAAGCCTGGACAAGCTACATTGAACGTATAATTTGAACAAAACAGATAGACCTAACCTTTTAAAGTGTTAGGTCTTTTTAATAGGGGGATTATCGATGAAATTACGTGAACCAATGCCAGAGCTAACTGGGGCAACTGAATGGTTAAACGGTGAAGTGACAAGAGCAGACCTAATCGGAGAAAAACCAACATTGCTTCATTTTTGGTCGATTAGCTGCCATCTTTGTAAGGAAGCGATGCCGCAGGTAAATCAATTCCGTGATGATTTTAAGGACAAGTTAAATGTGGTTGCTGTTCATATGCCGCGTTCTGAAAACGACCTTAACCTAGATGAAATTAAACGAGTGGCATCTGAGCATGGAATCAATCAACCGATTTTTGTCGACAGTGATCACAAGTTGACAGAAGCCCTTGAAAATCAATATGTACCAGCTTATTATGTATTTGACAAAGAAGGTAAGCTCCGCCATTTCCAAGCAGGCGGAAGCGGCATGAAAATGCTCGAGAAGCGTGTAAACCGAGTGTTGGATGAGTTGGAAAAAACAGAATAAAAAACGATCTAAGTGCTGTCCGTTATATTCAACGGGCAGCATTTTTATTTTTTTTTCTTTACCTGTAACCTAGCATCCTTTTAATCGTCGGTATTTATATATACAGGACTTAACCATTAGAGGAAAAAGGGGTGTCAGAAGTTGATAAAGCTAAAACGTTGGTTTCCTATCTTTTTCATTATCTTATTATTTTGGATAACAGGGTGCAGTTCCAATAGCGAAGATAAAAGTGCAAAAATGAGTGAAAGTAATGAGGTTGCTATGGATTCAGCCGAATCTGGCGGTGGGGAGGAAGCAGACTTTTACTCGGGTGAAACAGAAAAGGCTGAAAAAAGTTCCACAGCTGTAAATATAAAAATTCCAAACCAAATGGTCATTTATCAAGCGGATCTACAACTGCGAGTAAAGAAATTTGATCAGACAGTCCGTATCCTTGAAGAAAAAGTAATAAAATATGGAGGTTATATAGCAGAGTCTAATGTATCAAAAGAGGGCAACGAGCTGGTAAGCGGCAGCATTAAAATCAGAATACCACAAAAGCACTTTCAGACCTTTTTACATGACGCTGAGAGCCAAGCAGCAGAGGTTTTGCAAAGAAGCATAACAGGGCAGGATGTAACCGAGGAATATGTTGATCTTGAGTCCAGATTAAAATCAAAAAAGGTGGTGGAAGAACGATTACTCACTTTCATGAAAAGTGCAGTAAAAACAGAAGATTTATTGAAAATTTCTGCTGATTTAGCATCTGTACAAGAGGAAATTGAGATCATTGAAGGAAAGATGAAGTTTTTAGAAAACCAAACCTCCCTTTCGACGGTTAACATAACCCTTTACGAAAAAAGCGTAGTTGTACCTACAATTAATAAAGATAAATTAAATACTTGGGAGAAAACAAAAAAACAATTCATGAAAAGCATCAATATGTTATTAGTTGGTTTATCAGGCTTGGTTGTTTTTATCGTTGGTAACCTGCCAGTTCTAGCCATTTTATTTATTATAGTATTTTTTCTCCTTTACTATCTTAAAAAGAGGAAGTCCAGACAGGGGCAGGAATAAGAAGGGATAGCCCTCTCTATATAAATCTGACGAAGGATGCTAAAATGAAACATAATAAGATAATGATTTAACCGGGGGAGTTATATATGAAGAAAAGTTTCGCAGTCATTGGGCTTGGTCGATTCGGTGGAAGTATTTGCCGAACTCTTACCGATGAGGGGATGGAAGTTCTTGCTATCGATAAAAATGAAGAACGAGTAAATGAATATGCAATGATTGCTTCTCATGCGGTTGTAGGGGATACAACAGACGAAGCTGTTTTGAAAAGCCTTGGGATTCGTAACTTCGATCATGTGATTGTAGCTATTGGCGATGATATTCAATCAAGTATACTTACAACTCTTATTCTTAAGGAATTAGGTGTAGTGCGTATTACAGCTAAGGCTCAAAACGATTACCATGAAAAAGTTTTGAGGAAAATTGGTGCAGACAGTGTTGTTCACCCAGAAAGAGACATGGGAAAACGGATTGCTAACAATATGGCTTCGAGTAATGTGGTCGACTATCTTGAACTATCAGATGAACACAGTATCGTTGAAATTGTTGCAAATGGAAAACTTAGTGGTCATACGATTATGGATTTGGATATTCGCAAGAAATATGGTTTGAATATTGTCGCCATAAAAAGAGGAGAAGAAATTATTGTTTCTCCACAGGCCAAAGAAACGTTTCACGTAAACGATGTTTTAATCGTGATTGGAACCGACCAAGACATCAATCGATTTGAAAAAAAAGTACTAGAATAAATAAAGCGGAAGCGCTCGAGGCGCTTCCGCTTTTCTTATTCTTACACTTCCATAATGATTGGTAAAATCATTGGTCTGCGCTTTGTTTTTTCGTATAGGAAAGGCGCTAATGTATCTGTAATTTCATTTTTAATTTCAGACCATTGGCTTGTCTTTCTTTCCATCACTCTATTTAAGTGCTTGGTGATTAGATTTTGAGCATCGTTAATTAAATCACCGGATTCTCTCATATAAACAAATCCTCGAGAAATGAGGTCAGGTCCTGAAGCAATTTTAAATTCCTTCATATTAATACTTACGACCACAACAACTAATCCTTCCTCAGAAAGAATTCTACGGTCACGTAAGACAATATTTCCAATATCGCCTACACCACTGCCGTCGATATAAACAGAACCAGATGGAATCTTTCCAGCAACCTGAGCAGTATCCTCAGAAAGAGCTAACACTTCACCATTGTCCATAATAAAACAATTTTCTTCTTGTACTCCGCAATCAACCGCGATCTTAGCGTGCATTCGTTGCATTCGATATTCACCGTGGATTGGCATAAAGAACTTTGGTCGAATTAAACGCAGCATTAGTTTTTGTTCTTCCTGTCCACCATGACCAGAAGTATGAATATTACTTAGTTTACCGTGAATAACTTCCGCGCCAGCTCTATAGAGCATATTAATCGTTCGACTCACACTAATTGTGTTCCCTGGAATAGGTGAGGATGAAAATACCACAGTGTCACCAGGAATGATTTGAATTTGTCTGTGTGTGCCATTAGCAATTCTTGAAAGAGCAGCCATTGCTTCGCCCTGACTTCCGGTACAAAGGATCGTAACTTTATCAGCGGGAAGACGGTTTATTTGATTCGCTTCAATAAAAGTCTCTTTAGGTGCATTAATATACCCTAATTCAAGTCCGATATTGATAGCTGCTTCCATGCTTCGGCCAAAAACCGCTACTTTTCTTCCGTATACTACTGCTGCTTCTACCACTTGCTGCAATCTATGGATATTAGATGCAAAGGTAGCAAAAATGATACGACCGTCCACTTTACGGAAAATATCATTGATGCTGTCGCCTACCCGACGTTCTGACATGGTGAATTCAGGTATTTCACTATTTGTACTATCTGATAGTAAACATAAAACGCCTTCTTTACCTATTTCAGCCATTTTGGTTAGATTGGCAGGTTCACCTACAGGGGTAAAATCAAATTTAAAATCTCCAGTATGGACAATTTGACCAGGCGGAGTTTTAACAACAATCCCATAAGAATCAGGAATACTGTGGGTGGTGCGGAAAAAAGTAACCGATGTTTTGCGGAATTTGATGATATCGTCTTCTTTAATGTCTATCAACTTAGCATTTCTTAATAAGCCGTGTTCCTCTAGTTTATTTTTAATTAATCCAAGAGCGAGTTTCCCACCATAAATTGGAACATTAATCTCGCGTAATAAATAGGGAATACCGCCAATGTGATCTTCATGTCCGTGTGTAACAAATAATCCTTTTATTTTATCTTGATTTTTAACCAAATAGGTATAATCAGGAATTACGTAATCAATACCTAATAGCTCATCCTCAGGAAATTTGATTCCGGCATCAATTAATATTATTTCATCCTGAAACTGAACCGCATACGTGTTTTTGCCAATTTCGCCTAAACCACCCAGGGCAAAAACCGCAGTTTGATCATTCTTAACAAATTTCATAAATTATCATTTCTCCAATACTTTATAGTCTTCATTTTGAAGTTCATATTTTAAATGAGCTCCCTTAACTTCTTGAACAAATTCAACATTAAACCCACGGTCGGCTATTTTCGAGCGGACATCTCTTACCGATTCTCCTTCAATAAATAGGGTTTTTGTATTCTCTCTGACTGGTACTTCTTTGATGTTTTCCTGATAATATACTTTAAATATCATTACAATTTCGCTCCTAACTGAATCATAACTTTTTCTATTATATAAAACATTTTCATCTTTTTCATTTATTTTCTTTGGAAACCATTAGACTTATATGAAAAGTATGTAAAAAAGAATCGTTGTTTTTACAATTTACAATAACGAAGGAGCCCTTCGCAAGTTTGAAGGGCCCTAGAAAAAATTTAGGCAATGGATTTCTTTCGCAGTAATTCTTTCCACTGTTTTAAAAGCTTCTTCCTTAGCTTCTTTAACATAGTGGATCATCTCCTTACCTCTTATTTTATACAATCCTTGTCCAATGTAAAGTAAGCGATGGCAGATTATTGAAGTTTTTTTAAAATAAGAGTATTTTTACTATATTATATGATGAAATTGCTGATTCAATCATGGTTAAACATGGAATTACATTGACAAATTATAAATTGACTTTTTTTAATATAAAGTTTAGTGTTTTAAAGAATAAAGAACTGTGGGGGGATATTTTTACAGTTTAGAGGATTCGACAAAAAGGAGTACATATTAAATGAAGAAAATTGTATTTTTTGACATAGACGGCACATTACTCGATCATGAAAAAAACCTACCCGAAAGCACGATAAATGCCATCAATTTACTTAAGAAGAATGATGTATTTGTCGCAATTGCCACTGGCAGAGCTCCGTTTATGTTTGAAGGCCTGCGGAATGTACTTGGAATTGACTCCTATGTGAGCTTTAACGGTCAATTTGTAGTTTTTGAGAATGAAGTTATATATGAGAACCCTTTGAATGAAAATGAGCTAAATAAATTATTTAACCATACAAAGTCAAACAATCATCCATTAGTGTTTATGAACGAAAAAACAATGAAGGCAAGTGTTAAGCATCATCCATTTGTTGAAAAAAGCATGGGGAGCCTAAATTTCCCTCATCCAGAGGAAGATGACTCTTTTTATGTCAATCGAAAAATGTATCAAAGCCTCCTTTTTTGTGAAAATAAAGATGAATGTTTATATTTCTCTGACTATCCCCAATTTGATTTTATCAGATGGCATCCATATTCTGTCGATGTTTTACCAAAGGGTGGTTCAAAAGCAGAAGGAATAAAACGAATGATCAAACGTTTGGGGTTTGAGTTGAAGGATGTTTATGCCTTCGGAGATGGTTTAAATGATTTAGAAATGTTGAAGGCGGTTGGAACAGGCGTTGCCATGGGGAATGGTGTCCCTGAAGCCAAAGAACTTGCAGATCTTATTACAAGCGATGTTTCCGAAGATGGTATCTGGAATGGGTTAAAAGAACTACAGTTAATATAAATTGAGAACCGACCCGAGGAAGGGCCGGTTCTTTATATATCTGTAGCCCAAAATCAATGCAGCTCCTGTTTGATTATCTTTCGATGGCTATGGCTCCTTGGATTGGTTTTAATGGGTCTTCATGATTGATATAATCATAAAACATAACACCATTTAAATGATCGATTTCGTGTTGAAAGCAAATAGATGCAAGCCCCTTTAACCGTAGTTTCACTTCTTCACCGTTAAGATTTGTTCCCTTTACAGTAATTCTTGCATGTCTTGGGACGTACCCGGGAATGGACTTATCAACGGAAAGACACCCTTCACCTGCTTGTAAATAGGACTTCTCAACAGAATGGCTGATAATTTTGGGATTAAATAATGCATAACTATAAAGAGTACCTGTGTCATCAGTAAGATGCACGGCTATCATCCGTTTTAGAACATTTATTTGCGGGGCAGCCAAACCTATTCCAGGGCGTAAACCAAATTGTACCGACTTTTCAGGATTTTGGCTATTAATTACATATTCTAATAAGCTAAATAATATTTGTTTATCCTCTTCTGATGGCGGCATGGATACTTCTGCAGCCACTTTTCTAAGGGAAGGATGACCATCTCGAATGATATCTTCCATCGTAATCATGATTCCACTCACTCCTGTGCTTTAACATAAAATTATTAATAATAAATAGTCTATCAGACAATTGATAAAAAGTTAATATTTGATTCAAGTAACTGTTTTACAACCTTTTTTATGGGATATTGTATTGTCAAACAAACCAGGTGTCGATATAGTAGGAATTGGAATAGGCAGGAGGTTTATAATGTGTCATTAAAAGAAAAGTATTGTTTGATTTTATGTTTATCCGTTTTGATTGTTATTTTTGCTGGGTGTTCGAAAGAAAAGTCTCCAGTCGAAAAAATGTATGATGTGTTAGAAAAAGTCGTTTCAGCCGAAAAAGAATTTGAGGAACAACAGAATCCCCTTGTTACACTTGAAAAAAAAGAAAAAGAAATTTATGACCAGATTATCAAACTTGGCATGAAAGAATATGCTCAAATCGTAAAACTTTCAGATGAAGCAATATTATTAGCTGATGATAGAAAAGCGCTGATGGAGAAAGAAACGAACAGCATTAAAGAATCCCAGAAAGAATTCATAAAGGCCAGGGATATTAAGGATAAATTAGAAGATCGCGATTTAACGAAATTAGCTAATGAACTATATGAGATAATGATGGAAAGATATAAAGCTCATGAAGCGTTATACCTAGAGTATAATGAAGCACTGAAAAATGATAAAGAATTGTATGAAATGTTTAAAAATAAAAATCTTCCACTTGAAGACCTTGAAGCACAGGTAAATAAGTTAAATGAAACGTATAAAAGAGTTTATAATGCCAATGAAAAATTTAATATGTTAACAGAACAGTACAATGAAAAAAAAATGTCATTTTATAAGCAGGCAGGGCTTAAATCAAGTAATTAAATATTATTTCATCAAAATAATCGGCTGAATAGGCCGATTTTTTGTATATTATAACAATTAATTAAATGAGGAATTGTATATAACAGATGTAGAAATAAAGTAATACAGAAGAAAAAATGTTTATATTATTTAGCAACATGAACGTGGTGAAAAATATTGAAAATTAGTATTTGACGTGCAAAAACTAATGATGTAAACTTAAAAAGTGTTAATTAATTGTATCAATGATGTTACATAAAATAGTGGTACAGAATAAGATGATGGTAAGGGGAAAGGTATTTTGTTTTAACTTTTCGATTACGTGAAAAACTATTTGAAAGTATGTTTCATGTACTATGCTTACCAAAATCGAGTGTAATATCAAGAGTTTATCCAAATGATAAAGAAAAATGGATGACATTGTCCATCTGTCTTTTATTCTTAAGTTTTTGGGTATTCTAACTTAGTGGATAATATTTAAAAAAATTAAGTTTTGAATAGAAAGGAAGAGGTGACCTAAATGGTTTCTAAAACACAGAACGCCAAGCTTGATGCGAAGAAAACACTAGAAGTTGTAGAAGAACAATTTCAAACACTTCAAATCCTTAATGAAGTTGGTGAAGTCGTAAACGAGGCTGCGATGCCAGACCTAACAGATGAACAGCTTCAGGAATTAATGCGCCGGATGGTTTATACACGAATTCTTGACCAGCGCTCTATCTCTTTAAATCGCCAAGGAAGATTAGGATTCTACGCTCCAACTGCAGGACAAGAGGCATCTCAATTAGCTTCACAGTTTGCATTAGAAAAAGAAGATTTTATCTTACCTGGATATCGTGATGTTCCACAAATTATCTGGCATGGCTTACCTTTATACCAAGCCTTCTTATGGTCCAGAGGTCATTTTGAAGGTGGACAAATTCCTGATGGCGTTAATATTGCTATCCCGCAAATCATTATCGGTGCACAGTATGTTCAGACTGCTGGTGTAGCACTCGGTATGAAGAAGCGTGGGGTAAAAGCAGTTGCAATTACGTATACAGGTGACGGTGGTACATCTCAAGGGGATTTCTATGAAGGAATGAATTTTGCAGGCGCGTATAAAGCTCCAGCCATCTTTATTGCTCAAAATAACCGTTTTGCAATCTCAACTCCTGTTGACAAGCAAACGGCTGCCAAAACTCTGGCTCAAAAAGCTGTTGCTGCAGGTATTCCTGGTATTCAAGTTGACGGTATGGATCCTTTAGCAGTATATGCTGCTACTCGTGATGCACGTGAGCGTGCAATTAACGGTGAAGGTCCAACATTCATTGAAACATTAACTTACAGATATGGCCCTCATACCATGGCTGGTGATGATCCAACACGTTATCGTACAGCAGACCTTGACAATGAATGGGAAAAGAAAGATCCATTAGTACGTTTCCGTAAATTCCTTGAAAACAAAGGTCTATGGACAGAAGAAAAAGAAAATGAAGTAATTGAACAAGCGAAAGAAGACATTAAAGAAGCAATTAAAAAAGCTGATGCAGCGCCTAAACAAAAGGTTACTGATTTAATGTCAATTATGTATGAAGAAATGCCGCAAAACTTAAAAGAGCAATATGAAATATATAAAGAAAAGGAGTCGAAGTAAGCCATGGCTCAAATGACGATGATTCAAGCAATTACAGATGCATTGCGTGTGGAATTAAGCAATGATCCGAATGTATTGGTTTTCGGTGAAGACGTTGGTGTAAACGGTGGTGTTTTCCGTGCAACTGAAGGGTTGCAAAATGAATTTGGCGAAGATCGTGTTTTTGACACACCACTTGCTGAATCCGGAATCGGTGGATTAGCGATTGGTCTTAGTTTACAAGGCTTTCGTCCTGTTCCAGAAATTCAATTCTTTGGTTTCGTTTATGAGGTAATGGATTCAATTTCTGGTCAGGCAGCTCGTCTTCGTTATCGTACCGGAGGCAAATTTAATGCTCCAGTAACATTTCGTTCGCCATTTGGAGGCGGCGTACATACACCTGATATGCACGCAGACAGTTTAGAAGGACTTATGGCACAACAGCCTGGCTTAAAGGTCGTTATCCCATCAACTCCATATGATGCTAAAGGACTTCTCATTTCATCAATCCGTGATAATGACCCAGTTATTTTCCTTGAGCATATGAAGTTATACCGTTCGTTCCGTCAGGAAGTTCCAGAAGGGGAATATACAATTCCACTAGGAAAAGCCGAAGTAAAACGTGAAGGAACAGATATAACAATCGTTACTTATGGAGCAATGGTTCACGAGTCATTAAAAGCCGCAGAGGAACTAGAAAAAGAAGGTCATTCTGCTGAAGTTATTGACTTAAGAACAGTAAGTCCTATTGATATTGAAACGATTATTGCTTCTGTTGAAAAAACAGGTCGTGCGATCGTTGTTCAAGAAGCTCAAAAACAAGCAGGAATTGCTGCAAACGTTGTTGCTGAAATTAACGACCGGGCAATTTTAAGCTTAGAAGCCCCTGTATTGCGCGTGGCTGCACCTGATACCATTTTTGCATTCCCGCAAGCGGAAGCTGCATGGCTGCCTAATTATAAAGATGTAATGGAAACAGCTAAAAAAGTTTTAAATTTTTAATTAATTACGTAATTGACCGCTCTAATTACTATAATTTCGATGCTCAAAAATACATGTAATTTAGGAGGATGAATCCTAGTGTCATTTCAATTTAAAATGCCTGACATCGGTGAAGGTATTCATGAAGGCGAAATTGTTAAATGGTTTGTAAAGCCAGGCGACAAAATTCAAGAAGATGATGTACTTTGCGAGATTCAAAATGATAAAGCAGTGGTAGAAATTCCGTCCCCAGTTGAAGGGACAGTTCTTGAAGTATTAGTAGGAGAAGGAACTGTCGCAACTGTTGGACAGGTTTTAGTCACCTTTGATGCCCCAGGGTACGAGAACCTTCAATTTAAAGGCGATGAACATGCTGATGAACCGAAACAAGAAGAAAAAGCAGCAGTAACAACTCCAGCACCTGAGGTTAAACAAGATGCAGCACCTCAACCAGCAGCAGTTGCTACGGCACCGCAAGTAGAAGTAGATCCAAATCGCCGGATTGTTGCTATGCCATCTGTTCGTAAATATGCGCGTGAAAAAGGGATTAATATTAAGTTAATACCTGGTACCGGAAATAATGGCCGGGTCTTGAAAGGTGATATCGACGCCTTTGTAAGCGGTGGAGCAGCACCTGCACCACAAGCTGCGACAAATGTAGCTGTAGAAGTTGAAACAGCTAAAGTGGAGGCACCGCAAGCAACAGCCGTGGCTATTCCACAAGGTGAATATCCAGAAACTCGCGAAAAAATGAGTGGGATCAGGAAGGCAATTGCTAAAGCAATGGTTAATTCCAAACACACTGCTCCTCACGTTACATTAATGGATGAAATCGATGTAACTAAACTTGTTACACACCGGAAGAAATTTAAAGAAGTGGCAGCCGCTAAAGGAATTAAGCTTACCTTCTTACCATACATCGTTAAAGCATTAACAAGTGCATTACGCGAATTCCCAGCTTTAAATACTTCACTTGATGATGCTACTAGTGAAATCATTCATAAACATTATTATAATATTGGAATTGCAGCAGACACAGAAAAAGGATTGCTAGTTCCAGTAGTAAAAGATGCAGACCGTAAGTCAGTATTCTCAATTTCAAATGAAATTAATGAATTAGCTGTAAAAGCCCGTGACGGCAAACTTGCACCTAACGAAATGAAGGGCGCATCTTGTACAATTTCAAACATCGGTTCAGCTGGCGGGCAATGGTTTACACCAGTTATTAACCATCCTGAAGTAGCAATTTTGGGCGTTGGCCGGATTGCAGAAAAACCAATCGTTAGAAACGGTGAAATTGTTGCTGCACCGGTTTTAGCACTTTCATTAAGTTTTGACCACCGCATGATTGACGGTGCAACAGCACAAAATGCATTAAATCATATTAAACGTTTATTGAACGATCCAGAACTATTGTTAATGGAGGCGTAATAAAATGGTCGTTGGAGATTTCCCAATTGAAACAGATACTATAGTCATCGGAGCAGGCCCAGGGGGATATGTTGCAGCTATTCGTGCAGCGCAGTTGGGACAAAAAGTGACAATTGTTGAAAAAGAATATGTTGGCGGCGTTTGTTTAAATGTAGGATGTATCCCTTCTAAAGCATTAATTTCAGCTGGTCACCGCTATGAAACAGCGATGCATTCTGAAACCTTCGGGATTACTGCTGAAAATGTAAAAGTGGATTTCACAAAAGTTCAAGAGTTTAAATCAGGAATTGTAAATAAATTAACTGGCGGCGTTGAGGGATTATTAAAAGGAAACAAAGTAAACATTGTCCGTGGTGAAGCATATTTTGTCGATGCCAATACGCTGCGTGTAATGGATGAAAATTCAGCGCAAACTTATACCTTTAAAAATGCTATTATTGCTACTGGATCCCGTCCGATTGAGTTGCCTGCCTTTAAATATTCAAAACGTGTTTTGAATTCTACTGGGGCACTTAACTTAAATGAAATCCCTGAAAAAATCGTCGTTATTGGCGGCGGAGTAATCGGGATTGAGCTTGGCGGTGCATACGCAAACTTTGGCAGTCAGGTTACCATTTTAGAAGGTGCAGAAGAAATATTAGGTCTTGGTGTTTTTGATAAGCAAATGGCTGCTCTCGTAAAACGAAGCATGAAGAAAAAAGGTGCAGAGTTCTTTACAAAGGCGTTTGCCAAGGGCGTTGAAGAAACTGAAAATGGTGTGGTAGTAACGTTCGAAACAAAAGGCGAGGAAAAGAAAATCGAAGCTGATTACGTTTTTGTAATGGTCGGACGACGTCCTAACACAGATGAAATGGGCTTAGAACAAGTTGGTGTTAAATTAACTGAGCGTGGACTAATTGAAATCGATAAACAATGTCGCACAAATCTTAGCAATATTTATGCTATTGGTGATGTTGTTGCTGGCCCTCAATTGGCACATAAAGCTTCATATGAAGCTAAAATTGCCGCTGAGGCAATTGCTGGTCACACGTCTGAAATTGATTACTTAGGTATTCCTGCTGTTGTCTTCTCTGATCCTGAATTAGCTTCAGTTGGATATACAGAAGACCAAGCAAAAGAAGAAGGAATTGTTGTAAATGCGGCCAAATTCCCATTTGCAGCTAATGGTCGTGCATTATCACTCGACAGTGGTGATGGATTCATGAAATTAATTACTCGTAAAGAGGATGGACTTGTCATCGGGGCGCAGATTGCCGGAACAAATGCATCAGATATGATTGCAGAATTGGGACTTGCGATTGAAGCTGGAATGTCTGCTGAAGATCTTGCCATGACTATTCATGCTCATCCAACACTTGGAGAAATCACAATGGAAGCGGCGGAAGTTGCCTTAGGAAGCCCAATCCACATTATGAAATAATTCATAAATAGATAGTCCTTTTCGTTAACTAACGGAAAGGACTTTTACTATTTTTACCGAATTGTATTTATACAAAGATAAAAGAAAAAAATCCCTGTCAACTTAAAAACAAAATATATCTCTCGCTTTTAGAACATATACTTAAGAACGAGCATTCTAAGAAGAAGTGAATGTATTAAGAGTGGTGATAAATATGAGGGTCTATATTGTTGTGATACTGCAATTTATCATTTGGAGCGGATATACATTTATTGAATGGTTATCAAAGCATGACCAGCTAATTTATAAAGTCATTATGTTTTTTGTGTTCTTTTATTTAGCATTTTTAATAGGAAACCAGGTCACAAAATCAGTGCGTAAAACGCTTTTTATCACTACTTTAAGCCTTGTTATATATACTTCGATTCACTATACCATGGAATTATTTATTCACTAAAAAAAGCCCCAAAAGGAGCTTTTTTTATTTACGAGGATAATAATACATGATTCTCTCATTAAAAAGGTGGAGTTCCCCTTGCAGCTTTTTCGCAAGGTATTTACAAAATTCATTCGCTTTTCCCTTATCTCCATACGTAGATTGTTCGGGTAATGTCACTTGTATGTATGTTTGTTCTAGTTCTTGTCCTTCTTCATTTCGAATAGTTTCCTGGTCTACACCTAATAAAATGGCATAGTAGCGGTCATCGTTAGAGTGTAAATAGAACCATTTTCCGTCCGCTTCTGATGTTTCTTTAATTACATAGGGAAAAGCTGACTCTCCATATTGCCAACCTATTTGATTACCAGTTTTTGTAGTGTTATTTTTATACTCATGAAATAATTCTTTAACTTCTTCAATTGTTACTGTTTGTTTAGTAGATGAAGGCACTAGCTTAATATATGCATTAACAGCCATCATCATTCCCCCCTATTAGTCCATTATATATGCCTCTCTATTCTAGCATTTAATAAAATCTTATGACAACTATAGCTTTAAATAAAAGGAGAAGTTTTCTTGTTTCTTTAGGAAAAATGAATTATAATAGTATTCTAAACATTCTTAGAAAAAAGGAGGAGCCTCATGGAATTATTTGATAAGCTCTATGATGAACATGAAAATGTGAAGGTAAGGTTTATTGGATTTACAACGGAACATACCCGTTATGATTTCGGCATAATTTACACCAACATGTTTTTCGGCAAACCTCTAGTTGTCTGCATGCAGACTGGCCGTTCCACTCTCCTCGACCCAAAAGACATCGAAGATATTGATTACCTTCAAACCGTATTCCGTATCCCTGATCAACAGCAAGCAGCAGATTTAGCTGAGTTTTTCAGCGAAACACTACCAACTATCCCGTTTGAGACTCAGTACGAATAATTTATCAAGAGAAGGCCCTATAGGGTCTTTTTTTTATTATTTTTTGGCTGTGATAAAGGTCATTCTTAATTTTGTAGCTATGTTGATTGGAGCGGAAAGCGAAGCGCCTGGAGCGGAATCAACAGCTAAGTATAAATGAGCTAAATTTTTAAATGTGACATACAATTTAGGCTTGATATTTCTAATGTGATATATTATTATTACATTAATGATATATAAATACTTCGTTTTGTGATTATTCAATAATGAAAAGGGGGTTGAACAAATGGGTACTTTAGTATGTCAAACTTGTAACTCTACTATTGATCATTTTGAAGATGAAAAAGTAACGGTGCTTTATTCTAAAGGCAATTGTTGCGAGGATCATCATACAGAGGAAGATTTATAATAACTAAACATAAATTAAAACAGGATTCCGATATCGGAATCCTGTCAGATTGTAGACAAAAGGCATTCGAATTAGCCCATTCGATGCCTTTTTATTGGATTTTTGCTCGTAAGAGCAAAATTTAGACCTATCCTTTGACTATTATTACGCCAATTCTGGACCTTTCCACGTCCAGCTGGCCATCTTTTTCAAGTTCATGGCAGCAAAAGTAAGCATCGCTTGCATGGACAATTTTTTTA